>JALYUO010000483.1 GCA_030853735.1 Chloroflexota bacterium | reverse complement strand
GCCCCAGCGCGCCTGTCCAGCACCCCCGCCCCCCGCACCACGGGCAGCGGGCAACCGTGGCGAACAGACCCGCCACGGCTCCCCTGCTATGAGGAACTGATTTTCAGATGTCTATGTCAGATGGTGGTTAGTCTTCTGGGGAGGGCATATTGTCAAACCCAAAACTCCCTTGAATTGGGCCTGATAAATCCAGCGTGCGGTGCCGAAATCCAGCATTCGCCATGTAATCTCGTACTGCTAACGCGACTTCCGGCGTAACTGCCGGAAGTTTGATTTTCTGATTATCAATACGACATTCAATATCTAGCTTCTTATTCAGGTCAGCAAAAGTCTCTCTGATGAACTTCCGAACGTAACCCCGAATCTGCTTCCGACGATCTGCGCTGTTCCAAATAGGCCATGCCGCAATGCCTTTAGTGATCACACTGTCCAACTCAAACTCATGCGGCTCATCATCAAGCTGTCCGAAAAGTACAAGGACTGAACTACGAAGACTCTCGCGAAAACATTGTTCTGCGACTGGATCTGCCTCAGCACCATGATCAGCCAAATATGGTATCACATAGAAAGGGCGCGGATCCTCGTCTGGATCAAGAGCAAGGACTCGTGTTGGGCGACTCAAATCAAGATCAGGCAAAGATGCTGAATGGGGAACGCTCGCTAAATAAATCCCGTCCGCACGATATAGGAGTTCAAGGCTCGCTCCATTAGCAGGCGCAACGCCCGTTCCAGCTAGTACTCCCGCGAGACGACTCAGTTCCCCCAGCAAGTAGGTACCGTTATTCTCTACTGAGAGATAAGCGATGATTGTTGCCCACTCCTCTTCTGGAGGTTTACCGATAATGGGTTTTAATTCAGTCCCATTCAAAGTAAGTAGGGCCATCGCTTGGCCGGGATCTGCGGAGGATCCACTTCGCTTGCATTCTATTGGTAAGAAGACCTTAGCAGCAGAATGTTCCAGAAGAAGATCAGGCTGTACTATTTTATTGACGTGGTGACCCTGAGTTCTTAACGCTCTGTACGATCCGTTTGGCACTACGATGTCACGTTCGATAAAAGGAAGGGCGTAACCTGCTGCATGGAAGACAGGATTGATAGTGAGATGACTGGCTACCGGAGACGGCCAAGTAAGAAAAATCATCAAGTTAAGTTGGAATAGAGGATGCCCGACGATATCCAAATCAATCATGGTATCTTCCAAACACGTCTAAGGAGAGCCTGATAGGTAGAATCACCGATATAGATCTCCACTTGTGGATCGAGGTAGCGTTGGATATTTGCAGCTAACCGGTGTACTGTGTTACCGCAGGTGCCTTCTGGTAGAATGGCGATAAACCGTTTGGGCGACAAATCGAGATAAATCTGCTGCCACAAGTGCAAATCCACTCCATAGATATGCACCTTTGGTCCTGATCGCCACAGGGGATTGCCCCAGAGGCGAAACGGACCAACACCTCGCTCAAAGGTCAATTCGATAAAGCGGCGGAAACCCTGTTCACTGAGTGGTTCGTGAAAGTGGAATGTCACAGGCGCGCCACGTATGGCCCAACGTTCTCGCCCTGTAGTGCCGGTTTGCCGCTCCAAAGAAAATGAGATGGTCTCTTCAATCAGGCTAGTGAGAGCGCCATATACATCAGTAAGCAAAAAGCGCAACTGTTGAGCAAAGCCGCGAAATTCAGCTCCGCGGTCGGTGAGTTTGCCGTTGGCGAAGAACTCATAGCGCCCGCGTTCATTGGCTGCCGGCATACGCACCCGTGTAAGATTGCCGGTCAAATCTCCCAACGGAGAGCGCTCCCCAAAGCGGTGCCGCAGCTCACGGATGCGTCCTTTGACCTCCAGCCGCGACAACGGACGCTCAGGATAGGGCTCCGTTTCGTCATCTTCTACATCTACTTCGTTTTCTCCATCTAAAAGTTCGTCCCGCGAAATAGGGTGATATCCTTCAAAGCGAGAATCCTTTTCATAGAGCAGTGTGGCATATCGCATAGCATCAGGATTTGTAAGTTCTTGCCAAATGCTATTCAAGATAGGACTACTTAACCAAACATTATCTAGTTGGACAGAATTGCGGATCGCCTTTTTAACAATTTTATCGCTAACTGCCGATGGTGCAGTAGTATAAATCGCTCCGTACCGAGGTGTAATCATCTCAAGAGCGGCTGACATATCTTCTGGGAGGTTAGCTATACGATAGAGGCCGCTATCCACAGGAGTTAGTTGCCAACCTACTTTATGAAAAATAGATTGAACATCTTGGCGTTCAGCAGAGGCTGAAGTTTCAACTAGATAAGCTTTGACAAGCCCCTGGCCCGGCTCCAGGCTACGCCGGTTGAGTTCATCCTTCTTCCGCGAAGTGTAGTCATCAAAGTAGCTATAGAGCCGTTCTCGGCTGGTGATGTTGGCAAGGTCAGTCATTCAGGTGCCTTCGTACACGGATCAGCGAGCTACAAAGCTATTTCATGTTCTTGCACATTATAGCACAGAAAAATGAAAATTATAGCAATTACTATGTACGATTGAGCATTTTCTGTAATGGGCAAGGGAGTGTTGCAATACGAAAACCAATGATCGGACCCTAATCTGTGGCCGCTCTGATCGTGACTAACAACGTATGCGCCAAGAGCTGCATTGCAGCAAATCCTTGCCCATTACAACGATTGAGCATTTTCTGAGTTTAATCTTCCGCCACAGCAGGGTCGGGGATAGGGGCCAAGCCCCAGGCGGCGCGCAGGTCGGTGGGGATCTCGTAGGTGATGCGGCGACCGCCGTTGAGGATGTGGAACTGGCCCTGGAGGAAGGCCCACTCAATCTTGTCGAGGGCAATCCCGACCAGCGGGCGGTGGTCATCGGCGCGGTCCAGCAGTTGGTTGAGATGGATCAGCCCGTGCGCGGCCCAGGCCCAGCGGCTGCGCGGCACTTGCATCCAATCGGCCAATTCCTCGCCGACCATGATGCGGATCAGGGTCGCCATCACGCCGTCCAGGCACTCGCCGGGGATCAGGTCGTCATACAGGCCGATCAGTTGGTGGGTCAGGCGGATGCCTTCGGGCGACGGCCCCAGGTGGCGGTTGCGGAAGCGGGCGTAGAGCGCGTCGGCATCGGCCACATCCAGCGGCAAAATATCGGGCCGGATACCCAGCATCACGCCGACCACGCGCCAGACGTAGTAATAATCGGCGGCCTCTTCGTCGGTGACGGGAATGCCTAGCCGTTTGAGGCCGTAGATCACTTCGAGCGAAAACAGCAGGAACGCACCAAACAGATCTTCCTGGCAAATCGGCACGCCCAACTCGGCCACCGGCCACGCTTTGTGCGGGTTGTGCAGCAGCAGCCAGCGCACCGCCGCGTGCATCAGGCGCACTTTCTGCACCGTGGGGATCAGCTTGCCGCCGTGGCTGAACGCGCGCGGGTCCATCAGGTGCAGGCAAAACTGGGCCGACTCGGCCACGCGGCGCTGCGGATGGTCCATTTGGTGCGTCGCGTCTAGCACTTTGACCGCCCGCTGGGCGGCATAGCACTCGATCAGGCCGGCGGTGGACAGTACCAGGCTGATGTGCAGTCCGTGGCTGGCAAAGAAGCGGCCTGCCCCCTGCACCCGCAGCGGGTCTACCCACGCGGGCGGCGTATCCGTCGCCCGCAAGTAGGCTTGCACAGAAGGCGGCAAGTCCGCCGGGATCGCTTGGTCATTATCAAACAAATGGCGCAACACGCCGTTCACCGCCGCCGCCTGGCCGCCGGTGTACACCTCAGCAATAACCGCATCGGCCAGCGGATCACCTTCCAGGCGCAAGGCATCCAGCGCCGCCGCATCAAGTTCCATGGCCCTATCTTACCAGACTTTGCCGCAAACCGGAAGGGTGAAACGCAAAACGTGCGAATTATCGTATACTTAGGAGAGATGATCCGCCCTTTAGCCCCGTACTGGAAAGGCTTACCGATGCGAATCCGCTATCCCTTCACCCTAGCCCTGCCGGCGATCCTATTGCTCACGCTCCTTAGCCCGGCGACCCACGCACAGCCACAGACCCAGCCGAGCGGCCAACCGCCGGCGCAAACCACCTTCCCGCAGACCGGCCAGACGGCGAGCGGCCCGTTCTTGCGCTATTGGCAAGGCCACGGCGGGCTGGCCCAGCAAGGCTACCCCATCTCGGCAGAGACCGTGGAAACCAGCACGACCAACGGCAAACCCTATCGCGTGCAGTATTTCGAGCGCGCGGTGTTCGAGTACCACCCCGAAGTGGGGGCTGACGGCGTGCTGCTATCGCTGCTAGGCGTGGCGGCTTATCAGCAGAAGTACCCTAGCGGCGCGCCGGGCCAGGTGCCGAACGGCACGCCCGGTTCGACGCTGTTCGCGCAAACCGGCCACCGGCTGGGCGGGTTGTTCCAGCAGTATTGGCAGACGCACGGCGGCCTGGCCCAACAGGGCTACCCGCTCTCCGATGAGTTTACCGAGACGGGAGCCGACGGCAAAACGCGCACCGTGCAATATTTCGAGCGCGCGGTGTTCGAGGCGCACCCAGAGAACACGCCGCCCTACAACGTCTTGCTGACACGGCTGGGTGCGACCACCCTGACCGCCCACTACCCGACCGCGGCACCGCCCGCCGCCGGGCTGCCGTTGCTGGGTCGCCTAGACCTGTTCGAGGCGGTGTGGCAGACGGTGCATGACGACTACATTTACCGCGACTACCGGGGGCTGGATTGGGCGGCGAGCCACCGCGACGAACGGCAACCGCTCGCTATCGCCGCCGATGATGCCGCGTTCTATGGGCAACTAGCCGATCTGATCGGCAAGCTGGGCGACCGCCATTCGGCTTTCCTGAACCCCACCGAGGTGAAGGAAGATGACGCGCTGCAACAAGGCACGCTGCATTTCTCCGGCATCGGCGTGTTCTCGCAGGATCTGGGCGGCAAGGTACGCATCGTGGCGGTCGTGGCGGGCGGCCCGGCGGATCAGGCCGGCATCCATCCCTTTGATGTGATCCAAGCGGTAGACGGCACGCCGCTGCTGCACGGGGCCGACGCGCCGCACCTGATCCGGGGGCCACCGGGCACCCAGGTGACGCTGACTATCGCACGGCCCGGCGAAACGGCCCCACGCCGGATCACCATCACGCGGGCGGACGTGACTTTCGCACTGCACGCCACGGCCCGTCGCTGGCCCGGCACCAACATCGCCTACCTCGACTTGCCGACCTTCGATACCTTCGGTGTCAGCGACGAAGCGGCGGCAGCACTCAAGGCGCTGGCGGCAACCGGCCCGCTCGACGGCGTGGTGATTGACCTGCGCCAGAACGGCGGCGGCCTGATCTCGGAACTGAATGCGATGCTGGGTCTGTTTATAGACGGTGGCAACGCGGGCTACGAGGTCACGCTGAGCGGGCGCGCAGCCTACCGCATCCCCAGTGGGCGCGTGCTGACCGCGCTGCGCGGCAAGCCCATCGTGGTGCTGACCAGCAACGCCAGCGAAAGCGCCTCCGAACGCTTTGCCGCCGTGATGCAAGACACCCACCGCGCCGTCACGCTCGGCACAACGACCGCCGGCAACACCGAAACGGTCTATCCGCACGATCTGCCGCAAGGGGCACGCCTGATGCTGGCCCAGGCCACCTACCTCCGCATTGACGGCAAGACCAGCATCGAAGACAAAGGCGTAGTGCCCGACCTGCCGCTGGACGTGCCCTGGTACGAGTCGCCGCCCGCTACTGACCCGCAGATTCTGGCGGCAGTGGCGCATATCCAGGGCAAGTAGCGCTTTTGCACCACAAAGAACGCAAAGACGTTTCTACCTTGATCTTTGCGTTCTTTGTGGCTTTGTGGTGTATAAGTTGCGCCGGCTATATCAGCCGCGCTTGGGTCTTTGCCAGCCGCGCCTGCGCCATTGCCGCATACGCCGGCACCAATTCGATGCCTAAGTAGTGGCGACCCAGCCGTTTCGCCACCACTGCGGTGGTGCCGGACCCCATAAACGGGTCTAGCACCAGCCCATGCTCGGGGGTGGCGGCTAACAGGCACGTTTCGACCAGTGGTTCAGGGAACACGGCAAAATGAACCTCGCGGAACTTGCCCAGTGGGATGGCCCAGACCGTGCGTTTGTTGCGCCCCAATGGATGAAATGCCTGATCCCAGCGGCCCCGATGGAGGTTGGCATTGCCGCCGTTCTTACCTGCTTCCGGTGTGCCGCACGCTTTGCCAAAATGATTGCGCCCGCCTTTCATCTGCGACTCCGGCGAAAAGGTGACGTGCGGCTCGCGAATGGCATCGGCATCGTAGTAGTAGTCCTTCGATTGGCAGAACAGAAAGATATGCTCATGGTCGGTCGTGGGGCGATTTTTGACCGAGGACGGCATGGCATTAGGCTTGTGCCAAATGATCTCGCTGCGGAGGATCCAGCCACTGTCCTGCAAGGCCAGCGCCACCCGCCAGGGAATACCTAGCAGTTGTTCATCACGGTACGTGTCGCCAATATTCAACCAAAGCGTGCCGGTGGGCCGTAGCACGCGCCGCAATTCTGTGAAGACGGCGGCAATTTTGCTGACATAGGTCTGCGGATCATCCTCGCGCCCGATCTCGAAGACGCTCTGTTCCGGCTGGTCGCTATATTGGCGGTGCCCGAAGTAGGGAGGGCTGGAGATAATGCAGTCAACATGATGGGTCGGGAGCTGTTGCGCGACCGCCAGTGCATGGCCCACCAATATCGTATCCTGTAGCGAACTCTGGTCCAGCAAGGTGCCCAGTGCCGCCGGGTTTTCCGTAAGCATGAGATTTCCCCCCTTCCATTTGTACTTTATCAAACACTTCGCAGTAGTACAAGCCGATCCAGTCGTCGTTCGGCGGCCAGCCGTTCAGACGATGTTGGAGCGGGTGTAGCGCCGCAATTCATTGCGGGGGCTGGCGCGGCAGTAACAACCTGCTAGGCGTAGTCGCGCATAGCTGTGCGCCCGTAGGGATAGGGGATTACCCAAAAGGTTCCTCAAACTTGCACTAGAGTTAAGTGCCTGATCTTGGGCGACTGCCACGCCAGCCCCCGCAATGAATTGCGGCGCTATACCCACCCCAACATCTGACGATTTTGTTGACCAGAGTGGCAAGGCATCGGCCTCACAATGAATTGCGGCTCTACACTCACTACGGCAGTTCTCAACGCTCGTGTTGCTTGCTTTAAGCGTAGTCCTTTGCTGCCTACGGTCTACGGCTTACTGCCTACTGCGGCTCCATCTTTCGGCCCTTGACAGCGCCACGGGCGCGGCCTATAATGGGACCATATAATCGATATTGGAAACGCTGCGAACAGGACGAGTAGGGGCGACCGCGTCACAGAGAGGCCCGACCACCGGCTGCAAGTCGGGCCGGAGTGCCTCGCCCCGAACACCGCCTGGGAGCCGCTGGGTGAACGCCCCTGGCTAGGGGGCTGGTAGCCTTTGCCGGTTGGCCCCGTTATCCGCCACGATGAGCCGTGGCCCGGTCGGATCGGGCGGCGGAAAATCGGGTGGAACCACGCAGCGCCTTTGGCCTCGCGTCCCGTGTTGGGGATGCGTGGCCTTTTTTATTGCGTATCACGTATTGCGTGTTGAATAAAAACTAAGGACCGACGACCACCGACTGACGACCGACGACTGAGGAGAGACATCATGAGCCAAGTAGACGAGGAACTGGATTACGCGCCGCACCCGTATGCGGCGGAGGATGCGAAAGAGGGCGACCCCGAATCGGAGGGGGTAGCTCTGGCGCGGATGCGCCACTCGACGGCGCACTTGATGGCCGGGGCGGTGTTGAAGCTGTTCCCTGATGCCAAGTTCGGCATCGGCCCGGCCATTGAGGACGGCTTTTACTATGACTTCGACCTGCCGCGCCCGCTGACGACGGAGGATCTGCGCGCCATTGAAGGGCTGATGGCGGCGGACCAAGCGGCAGCCTATCCCTATCAGTATGACGCAATTTCGCGCGACGAGGCGTTGACGCTGTTTCAGGATCAGCCGTATAAAGTCGAACTGATCGAGAACTTGCCCGCCGACGCGACGATTTCGACGTATCAACACGGCGCGTTCCGCGATCTGTGCCGCGGGCCGCACGTTGTCGGGACGAACGAAGTGGGCGTGTATAAGCTGCTCTCGATAGCCGGCGCATACTGGCGCGGCGACGAAAAGCGCCCGATGCTGCAACGCATCTACGGCACGGCCTGGAACAACGCCGAGGATCTGGCCGCCCACCTGCACAAGTTGGAAGAAGCCGAGCGGCGCGATCACCGCCGCCTGGGCAAAGAACTCGACCTGTTCTCGATCCATGAGGAGGCCGGCGCGGGCCTGATCTATTGGCACCCCAAAGGCGGCCTGATGCGCGTGCTGATCGAAAATTATTGGCGCGAGCGGCACCTCGCCGACGGCTACGACATTGTCTTTTCGCCGCACATCGGGCGCGCGTGGCTGTGGGAGACGAGCGGCCACCTGGGGTTTTACAAAGAGAGTATGTACCCGCCGATTGAGATGGACAACCAAGAGTTTTATGTCAAGCCGATGAACTGCCCGTTCCATATCATGATGTACAAGACGACACGCCGCTCCTACCGCGACCTGCCGATGCGCTTTGCCGAACTCGGCACGGTCTATCGCTACGAGCGGTCGGGGGCGCTGCACGGTCTGCTGCGCGTGCGCGGCTTCACGCAAGACGACGCGCACCTGTTTTGCCGGCCCGACCAGATGCACGCCGAAGTGCTGCGCGTGGTGGATTTCTCGCTGGATATGCTTCGCACGTTCGGCTTTCATGAGTATGAAATCTACCTCTCGACGCGGCCCGAAAAAGCGGTCGGCGAGCAAAGCCAGTGGGACGATGCCCAGGCGGCCCTCCGCGCCGCCCTGGAAGAGCGAGAGCTGCCGTACAAAGTGGACGAAGGCGGGGGAGCCTTCTACGGCCCGAAGATTGACGTGAAGATCAAAGACAGCCTGGGCCGGGCGTGGCAATGCACGACGATTCAGTTCGACTTCAACGAACCTGAACGGTTTGACATGGCCTTTATTGGCGAGGACGGCAAAGAACACCGGCCTTACATGATCCACCGCGCACTGCTCGGCTCGATAGAACGCTTCTTCGGCTGCCTGATCGAACACTACGCCGGGGCGTTCCCGCTCTGGATCACGCCGGTACAGGCCGAACTCATCCCGATCTCCGACGTGAAGCACATGGAGTATGCCGAGAGCGTGCTGGCCCAACTTAAAGCGGCGGGCTTGCGGGCCGAGATCGACTCCAGCAAGGAGCGCATGGGGGCCAAAATCCGCCACGCGCAGATGCAGAAAATCCCTTATATGCTGGTCATCGGCGATAAAGAGCGCGACAGTCAGACGGTCAGCGTGCGCCTGCGTAGCGGCGACGACCTGGGAGCCGTGTCCGTCGCCGACCTCATCGAGCGCATGAAACAAGAAGTGGCGAGTAAGGCGTAGGCGAGGTACGAGGTACGAGGCATCAGGTATCAGTTATCAGGAGACGAAAAACGGATACCTGATACCTCGTCGGCATGAAGTTTGCTGGTAGGTGGGCCAGTAGTCACCACTTGGGGATCGTTTCGCAAAGGAGTACAGGGCATGAGTGTTGTAAGTAAGACGCTGAAGTTCACCGGCGGGGCATTGTTGGGCCTGGGTATTGGGGCAGTGACGGCGCTGCTGTTAGCCCCGCAGTCTGGTCAGGTGACCACCGAGCAGTTGCGCGCCCGGCTGGATGATGTGCTGGATGCCGGGCGCGCCGCCCAGCTGGAGACCGAAAACGAACTACACGCCCGCTGGGAAGCGACCATCCGCGAGGGCGTAAAAGACGACAACGCCGAGATGACGGTGGAAAACAAGCCGCAGATCAAGGCCGAGCAGGCCGCCGCCCGCGAACGCGAGAAAGCCGAGCAAGACCGCAAGGATGCGATCCGCGATCTGGACGAAGCGAGCAAGAAACTGGACAAGGCGCGCACCAAGCTGTAGCGGCGAGCAACGTGAGTGCAACACGACGCAGTAGCACGGCAACGCGGGCGAACGGCGGGGTGTAGGGCCGCAATGAATGGCGGCCCTACACCCTGTTTCGTGTCGCGGTCACAATACAAGCGGCGCAAGCGGTGAAGTGTAGGGGCGCAATTCATTGCGGCCCTACACCTTGTCTACAGTTGGGGTTAGAGTGGCGGTGCAGCAAGCAGCGTCGCTACACATTGCGTGTACCCTAACTGGCAATGCGGGTGGGGCGGGCCAGGCGCACAGGGCGGGACACGCGGCGCAGATCGGCAGCGGGGCGCAGTTGGCGCAGGGCGCGGCGGCTGATGGTGTAGTAGCCGTCTTCGATGGGGGCGACCAGTTGGCCGCCGGCAATGGCTTCACAAAGGTCGGCCAGCGTTAGCGGGCGGGTAGTGTCCAGGGTTTGCGGTTTCATCGTCACAGACTCCTATAAGCCGCTGGGCTTATCATGCAAATTCTAATAATGGTAGGGTTCTGCTAGCCCTAAAAGCAGAATCTGTGCCACATCAAACGCAGGGCACAAAGAGGGGACGGATCACCTGATCCGCCCCAGCGCGTGCGTAGGTGGGCGCAAGTTAGCGCGCGACGCGCACCGCCCCCGTATAGTGTGCGGCCCAGTAGGAGCTCCACAGGTCGCTCACCGTCACGCCACTCGACTCGTCCCCGGCGTGGACCATCTTGCCGTTGCCGATGTAGATGCCGATGTGCGAGATGCCGCGCTGGTAGGTGTTGGAGAAGTACACCAAGTCGCCCGGTTGCAGTTGGCTGCTGGAAATGTGCGTGCCGCTGGCGAGTTCGCTGCTCATGCTGCGGCCCATGCCGAAGCCGGTCTTGTTGAACACATAATAGACAAAGCCACTACAGTCAAAGCCGCGGGGCGTGGTGCCGCCGAAGACATAGCGCGAGCCGACGTAGTTCATGGCCGTGCCGACCACGCCGCCGGCGATGCTGTTGGCCGGAGCCGCCGTCGCACCACGCGCCGAACCCGTGCGGGCGGTGGTGGGGGCCGCTTTGCTAGGGGCTTTCGCCGCCGGGGGGGCCGGCTTTTTCGCCACAGTGGGGGCCGGCGCGCTGGTCAAATAGGCGGCAGCGATCCAACCGGAGACACCGCCCGTCACCTGATACCAACTCGTGCCACTGCTGTCGTTAACCGGGCCTTTCGCCACTTTGAGGACCGTGCCCACCCCAGCGGTAGCGACAATCTTACCGCCGGCCGTACTTCGCACGCGCACCGCGTCGCCCTGGCTGTTGGCGATTTTGGCATAGCCGGTCAGCACGGGGGGTTTCGCGGCGGTGGTCTTGGTCGTGGGTTTGCTGGTCGTGGTGGTTTTGCTAGTGGTTGGCGCACTGCCGAGATAGCGGCTATCTATCCAGCCGACCTGGCCGGCCGTGCTGATGCGATACCAGTGGCTGCCGTCAGCGATCTTGACCGGGCCTTCCAGCACCGTCACTGGCGCGCCGTCGCTCAGGCTGCCGCGTACATCATAGCCGACCCCGGCACCGGAGCGATAGCGGACTGTGCCGCCGCCGGTGTTCTGCACCACCATTGCGCCGCCGGCAGCGTGGGCCGCCGGGCTGGGCAGGCCACCCACCGCAGCAGAGGCCACTAACGAGGTCAGTAAGATCAAGCCGGCACGACGCAACGGGGCTACTACAGCATATTTCATCGGTTCTGGTCCCTTCAGCGATGTTGCGGGCGGCTGTCGGCACGAGTCGAGGCCACAGCACTCGCGCCGGTACAGCCCAGGATTTAGCAGAGTGGGAGAGCGTAAGCCGTCACAACCAAGTACGCCGGCACCCGATCCGACTTTTGACGGAGCCATAGGGGACGTTTGTCCCCCTTTGCCTCCCGGAGAATAACACAGAGGCAGAAGCCCTGTCAATAGCCCTACAGCCGGATAGCGGCGATATTGATACTTTTGTGAGACTATCCGGTTTTCCGCCCGATCTGTTGGCTTCTTTGGCTTCTATGGAACACAAAAAGAGGGTCTATTAGACCCTCTTCTTAATCAGGATTAGTATTCTTGCAGCCAACGCCATTCTTCTCGCGCGCGCAATAATTGCAGCAGATTGATGAGATAGTGGGCCACAAAGGGGGCTAGTAAGCTGCCCGACCAGAGGAATAGGAGGCTGAGGGCGATCCCTACCGCCGCCGAGACCACCATACCCAGCGCACCCTGCGGGCTGTGCATCGCGCCAAACACTAGGCCGAGCGCACCGACCAGCAGCGGCGCGGGCACCCAGGCGCTGAGGCCGCCGAGCAGCAGGCTGCGGAACAACACCTCTTCCAGCAGCACGGCCAAGCCCATCGCCGCCGGCACCAGCAGCCATTCGCGGCGCGTGCGTGGGAAGATGTTGAGCATGACGACGGGCGAATAGACCGCTTTGCCGAAGCGCCTGATAGCCCAGCGCGTCAGCGCGTTGACCGTCACCTGCACCGTCACCGCAAACAGGATCGCCGCGCCCAAGTCGGCGGCGGGGTGGCCGACGGTCCAGCCGAATTGCGCGGGCGGCAAGCCGCTGATCGCAGCGAGGCCGGCACAGACGGTAATGATGGCGGCCTTGACCGCGTTCTCCAGCGGAGCCAGCAGCAGGTTTTCGCGTAGGGGCAGGGCACGCAACAGCTTGCCGCTCTGGTACGTGACCCAGGCCAGCGCGACCAGCAACAGGAGCGATCCGAGGATGAATACAGCAGGCATTTGCCGCATTGTAGCGGGCGCGTGGCGGTGTGTCAAGCCGCACCTTTTTCACCACAAAGGCTCAAAAAACACGAAGGAAGTCGCTAAAATCTTTGCGGTGAAGAAAAATACCAGGAGTTGACACCACCCCTATAGGCTGCGTACAATCAGGCTACGATGCACACACTGCGAGCTATGCGCTGTGTACCGGCGGCGGCGCTGCTGGCGGTCGCGCTGATCCTGGGCGGCGCGGCGGCGGCGTTGCCAAGCGGGGGGTTCTGGCACTCTGATGAGGGGGCCAAGTTTCTGCAACTGCAAAACCTACGCTGGGGAAGCGCCGGACTCGAGACCGCGATTGCCTATCCAGGCCGCGACCTGGACCCGGCGCTGGCCTGGGTGCCGTTCCACCCCAAGCAACACCGCGTAGACGCAGGCGGCAACATTTACCTGCAATGGCCGATCTTCCTACCCCTGCTGGCCTGGCCGCTGTGGGCGCTGGCCGGCACGGCCGGGCTGTACAGCTGGCCGTGGGCCGGGGCGTTGGCCGCCTGCTGGGGCAGCTATCGGCTGGCGCGGCTGGCTGGTGCCCCGGCGCGCTGGGCGTGGACGGCCATCCCCCTGCTGGGCTTGGCGACCCCAGTGGGCTTCTATAGCGGGGTGTTTTTCGAGCATACCCTAGCGGCGGCGCTGGTGGTTGGCGCGGTGGCGGCGCTGTTGCGCGGGCTGCTGACCGACAACGGGCGGCAGGTTTGCGCGGCGGGCGTATTGCTGGGGCTGGCGATTTATCTGCGCTCCGAACTCTATGTGCTGGTGCCGGTATTTGGCGCGACGGTCGTGTGGGGGGTCAGGGGTCAGGGGT
>JALYUO010000477.1 GCA_030853735.1 Chloroflexota bacterium | reverse complement strand
CCGCAATTCATTGCGGGCGCTACACCCGCCACAGACGCGGCACGCCACGCCCCTACATCACCGCGTAATTACGTTTCACGTTTCACGCTTCACGTTTCTCGCTCCACCTTCGGCACCACGGGGGCCGGACGGCGGGTGAAGAGACCACCGGCGACGGCGATGCCCAGCAGGACCAGGGCGAGGCCGCCGAGGGCCAGCGGGCGGATCGGTTCGCCTAGCAAGAGCGCGCCGTAGAGCAGCGCCGTCACCGGCAGTAGGTAGGTCACGATCACCGTGCGCGTGGCTCCCACGTTTGCCAGCAGTTGGAAGTAGATCAGGTAAGCGATAGCCGTGCCGCCCAGGCCCAGCGCCAGCAGCGCCGCCCAGCCGGTGGGCGACAACGGCCCCGGTGGGGTGATAAAGGTGAGCGGCAGCAGCAGCACCGCCGCGCCGCAGGTCTGGAATAGCGCCGCGATAATGGCCGACAGTCCGGCAAAGGCCCGCCGCGCATACAGGCTGGCGGCGGCGTAGGAGAGGCTGGCGACCAAGACTGCGCCATGGCCCAACCAACTATTGGCGGTGCCCACCCCGGCCTGTTCGCCACTACCCGCCACCAAGACCAGCACCCCCGCGAAGCCGACGGCCACCCCGATCCCTTTGGCGAGGCTGGGCTGCTCCTGGCTGGCCCGCTGCCCCAACAAGACCACCAGCACCGTGGTGAATAGCGGCGTGGTCGCGTTCAGGATGGCCGCATCGCCGCTGCTGATATACGTTTCGCCCCAGGTGATCGCCAAGTAGGGCAGCGCCACATTGCCGATGCCCAACAGCAGCGCGGGGCCGAGCAACCGCCGCCAGGGGATCGGGGCGGCGGCGACGGCTTGCCCGCGTGTCCAGCCGCGCTGCACCGCGTAATAGGCCAGCAAGCCCAGCGCGCCCAGCCCGACCCGGCAACCGACCAGAGTCAGCGGGGTCATCTCGCGCAAGATCACTTTGATAAACATGAAACTCGCGCCCCAGACGGCGGCCAACGCCAATAGCAGCGCAATATCGCGGCTTTTCATCCCAACTCCGTCCCGACTCACCCGACCCCACAGGTCGGTGAAGCGGGTTATATGTGGTATACTAAGGGTGGCGCATTCCCGGAATATACACGCTGATAGTTTGCTATTCATATAGCTTGATTTGTATTATAAAGGAAAAGGATGCCCGAAAGCCCGTCCCTGGCCGCGCCGCCGATCCCGTTAGCGCAAACCGGCCTCTCGCCCGACGAATACGCGCGCGCCGTGGACCTGTTGAGCCGCACCCCCACGCTGGTGGAACTCGGCATGATCGGGGCCATGTGGAGCGAACATTGCGGCTATAAAAACAGCCGCCCGCTCTTGCGTCTGTTTCCCACCACGGGGCCGCGTGTCCTCCAGGGGCCGGGCGAAAACGCGGGCGCAGTGGACATCGGCGACGGGCTGGCGGTGGTCTTTAAGATCGAGAGCCATAACCACCCCAGCGCGGTGGAGCCGGTCGAAGGCGCGGCCACCGGGGTCGGCGGCATCGTGCGCGACATCTTCACGATGGGCGCACGGCCCATTGCCCTGCTCAACTCGTTGCGCTTCGGCCCGCTGGACGCGCCGCGCACGCGCTACCTGTTCGGCGGTGTGGTGGCGGGCATCGGGCGCTACGGCAATGCCATCGGCGTGCCGACTGTCGGCGGCGAAATCGGCTTCCACCCGTCCTATGCCGGCAACCCGTTGGTCAATGCCATGTGCGTCGGCCTGATCCGCCACGAAGACCTAATGCGCGCCCGCGCCGAGGGGGTGGGCAATCCGGTGTTGCTGATGGGGGCCGACACGGGGCGCGACGGCCTGGGCGGCGCGACCTTCGCCAGCGACACGCTGGGGGCCGAAAACGAGGCCAAACGCCCGGCGGTGCAGGTGGGCAACCCCTTCCTGGAAAAATGCCTGATCGAAGCCTGCCTCGAATTGCTGGCGACCGGCACCGTGGTCGGAATGCAAGACTTGGGCGCGGCGGGCCTCACCTCCTCGGTGGTCGAAGCGGCCAGCCGGGGCGACGCGGGCGTGCGGATTGACGTGGCCCTAGTGCCGCGCCGCGAAGCAGGCATGAATGCCTACGAGATCATGCTCAGTGAGAGCCAGGAGCGGATGCTGGTGGTGGTGCGCCAGGGCTGCGAGGACGCGGTCCATGCCGTGTGTGCGCGTTGGGGATTGCATTCGGCGCGCATCGGCGCAGTCACGGACACGGGGCGGGTCGAAATCTGGGATGGGCCAGAGCGGGTAGTGGATCTGCCCGCCGGCCTGCTGACCGACGAGTGCCCCGTCTATTACCGCACCGGCCAACCTGCCGCTGACTTGGCGGCGCGGCAGCAGCCCGATTGGGCCGCCATCCTGCCGCCCGAAGGCGCGTCGCCGGACTACAGCGCCGCGCTGCTGCAACTGCTGGCCGCGCCCAATATCACCAGCAAAGCCGTCGTCTACCGCACCTACGATCACACCATCGGCACCAACACCGTGCTGCCGCCGGGCGGGGCCGATGCCGCCGTGCTGCGGATCAAAGGCACCGGCAAAGGCATCGCCCTGACCACCGACTGCAACAGCCGCCTGTGTGAACTCGACCCCTATCAGGGCGGGATGCAGGCGGTGGCCGAAGCCGCGCGTAATCTGGTCTGCGTCGGCGCGGAGCCGTTAGCGGTCACCGACTGCCTCAACTTCGGCAGCCCCGAACGCCCGGAGGTGTTTTATCAGATGGAGGGCTGCGTGCGCGGCATGGTCGCCGCCTGTAAAGCCTTGCATACGCCGGTGGTCAGCGGCAATGTCAGCCTCTACAACGAAACGAGCGGCCAATCTATCGTGCCCACGCCCGTCGTCGGCATGGTCGGCCTGCTCGACGACGTGACCCGCCACACCGGCCTTGCCTGGCCCACTGGCGCGCACCTGTGCCTAATCCAGCCCCAAGCCGCCGCTGATCCGCATTCCGCATTCCGCATTCCGCATTCCGCATTGGGCGCAAGCGAGTACCTCGCCACCGTGCTGGGCCACGAAGTCGGTATGCCGCCGCCACTGGACCTAGATGCCGAAAAGCGGGTGCAGGCTGTGGCGCTGGCGGCCATTCGCGCCGGGCTGGTGCAGGCGGCGCATGATTGCAGCGAGGGCGGGCTGGCCGTGGCGCTGGCCGAAGGCTGCATCGCCGGCGGCGTGGGAGCCGACCTGGATCTGTGCG
>JALYUO010000473.1 GCA_030853735.1 Chloroflexota bacterium | reverse complement strand
CGGTGTGGGCGGCGCGCGGGATACAGCCCAAGCCCCTCGGCTATTTGCAGAAGTTCGTGGTGGTGTCGTCGTTGAGTTTGTTCATCGGCACGGTGCAGGGTGTCATCCAGGTGCTGCCCGACAATGCCACCTGGATCCGATTGGCCGGCGATTTCGGTGCGTTCATAGACCCGATCAGCCATGCCCACATCAACCTGGTAACCGGGGTGATGGTGTCGCTAGCGGCATTCTTGCTGTTTTTCAGCACCCGCCTGGGTGGAGAGTTCCTGGGCAGACGGGTCGCCAACATTATCTTCTGGACTCTGGTGCCTGGTTCGCTGGCTTTCTACCTGACTTTTCTGCTGCTGGGCCTGGTGCTGGGTGGGGCGGCCAACGGCTACGGCGGCATCCAGGCTCCCCAGTTGGTCCCGCTGTTGGACACCTGGAAGCCTTTGCTGCTCGCCGCCAGTGGGACGCTCATGCTCGTGGGCTTCTGGGCCTACTTCATCACCCTCTGGCGCAATCTGGGCCGGCGCCACCTGTGGGAGCAGGTGTGGCAGGCTACCCCGGCCGGCTTCTGGCTGGTTTCCAGTTTCGCCCTGCTGGTGGGCACCCTGCATGGCCTGCTGCAAGCGATACCGGCAACAGCCGCGCTGATCACCGGCCCTGAAGAACTGCCCAACGTTCACGCCCAACTCAACATGATCGGCGGGGTGCTACTGGCGCTGATCGGGTTAGTATCGCTGCTGCTGCCCGAATTGGTCGGTAAACGCGCCGATCCCCGGCTGATGCGGGTGAGCCTGGCCGGTATAGGCGGCGGCATCGGCGCTTACTATGTCGCTACCCTCGTTACCGGACTGCTGCGTGGCGGGCTGGTAGCGGGCGGGTTGAGCGATGGGCAAGCAGCCGACCGGATGGGCTGGATAGCGCCCACTATACTTCTCTTGACGGCGCTGCCGATGCTGGTGGGCTATATTGCCTACGGCACAGCGCTCATGCAGGCTACACACGAATACAGGGTAGCGTGGTGGGCGCGCATACGCACGGCTCCTGTCCTGTACAACGGCCCTGCTCCCAAGTGGCGCGGGCATGTGCCGGTGCGCTACTTCATTCTGGCGGAAGTAGTGGGCGCTGCGGCCGGTTTTCCTGGCCTGGGTTGGATCATGAGCGGCTATCCCTCGGTAGGGCTGCCGATTGCGCTGGTCGGACCGCCGATCGCCTGGGGCATTCTGCCCTTGCTCTCCTCGCCCTTCGGCGATGGCCCCCTCGTCGGCTTCGGTGCTTACGCTATCCTGCTCTACCTGGCGGTAACGGCCGCTTTATCGGTCGGGGGCCTGTGCTTTGTACTGCGTAAGACCGGGCGGCAGCACGTACAGACTTTACAGGCGGAAGGTGCCGTGCGCGCGGTGCGCGAAGGGGCGGGAACGACGAGCGCGGCCGCGGCCCCGATCGCCAGCGGCCCGTCAACAGCGTCGCAACGTCGGCGGCGCATTCGTTCGCTCAGCGTCGGCCTGGGGGCTGGGGTGCTACTCGGATCGGTCGCTATTCTGCCGGCTGTCCCGTGGGTGATGGGCATCGTTACCGATGCCAAGCACGTTTATATCAATGCAGTGCCCACGGACAATAAAGGAACCTACCTAATCACCAACAAAGGGGTAATGGAGCTTTTCGCCTGGAGTGAGGAACCCGAAGTGTTTCCCAGCGATGCGCCAACCCTCCAGCCTGATGATATAAGCTCGATCGCTGTGGTGCAGAATCAGTTTGATACCTACGATAAGTACCAGCTCTACGAGATGAACACAGAGACCCAGATGACCTTGCAAGATGGGCATGCACAGGGGCATGAGTTGACCTTCAAGCTGGGGGGAACGCTCACACCCGGTCAGTACATGATGGTAGTGCCCTCCGACAGTATGTACGGCGGCGAAATATGGAACTTCTTCGTGATAAAGTAATCCTGATCGGGGCGGTACTATCGGTTATGCTCATCATGCCGGTGAGAAGGAGCAATGAGGGTGGCAGCGGATTCATATAACAACGCGAACGGCAACAAGCAGACGCAGGACGACCCGGCAGGGTGGCGGGGTGACTATAGCACCTTCTGGGTCGTTCTACTGCTCTTTATGGGCATCGTCGCGGGCGTGGCGCTCATACTGGAGTTCGTGGTAGGCTGGCTCGTCTGGGTACTCATGGGGGGCATCTTACTGATGGGTTGGCTCGTACCCGTGCTGTTCCTGGTGCCGCGCTCCGCCGGGCAGGGCAGCAACCTACAATTGGATAAAGACCTGTCCGGCCACCAGTCGCAGAGTCAGAGCGCGCAGGATGGTGGTAAATGGCACGAGCAGAACAAACAGCCTTGAGCACACATGAGGAGCGCACCGCAACGATCCAAGATAGCAAGATATTCCGGAGGCGGGGTGCTGGTCCAGCGGCGGGCGCGCTACGGGTTCTCGGTCGTCGCGCTCGACACCAGCCCCTGGCACGATACGGAAACCGACATGGTCTCGGATGAGGACGGCCCGTCACCGGCAACTGACCCCCGCATGGCAGGAGCGGTAGCAGCGGCGGGTCGGAATTGCGGGCACGTTAGCGCAAGGGGTGCGGGCCGACGATTCGCGCCAGAGTCGTTATAGCGGATTCGTGCGGACGCATTGGCAGCATCGGTTCTTAGTCGTAGCAATGAACCTGGTGCGGTTGGTCGCCTGGTGGGCAGAGCGGGAAGGGGCGCCAACACGGGTATCACGCTGCGCGGCGTTAGCACCCGCTGTGACCTGAGTCAACATTGCTCAACCATTAAATCGCTATCAGTACCTGTCGTCACTTGCTGCCGGGTGCTCGCACATCCAGGGTGGCCGTGCCTTGTACCGTGCCGCTTTGGTCGGTGAGAGTCATCGTGTATAGGCCTAGAAACACGGAACGTGTAAATCTAGGAATTACACGATGGGTTGTAGTAGGGGTAGCACCACAATAAACCGTGGTCATGCCTAATTTAGCGCACAAATTCGTGCCTACAAAGTGCCGGACCACGGTTTATTGTGGTGCTACCGTAGTAGGCGCTGAAAGCCGGAAATGATGACTTTTCGCGGGCCTGCGGAGCCGGAAGAGATTAGCAGACATTGGAAAACCGGGATTTTTTGGCCCATTAGCAGACATGGCCCCTGCGTGGCCTGATCCGCGAGACATCCGCTAATGCCACATAGCGGACATTTGCGGTGCCGACGCGACAGACCGGGGCTGTTTCAGGGAGCAAATCGCCAAATCTACTACTACAGACACTCGTGTAATTCCTAGATTTACGCGTTCCGTGTTTCTAGGCCATGCGGCCCGACACGCGCGTGATCTTGCTGACCACCTTTGATGACGACGAATATGTTTTCGACGGCCTGCGGGCGGGGGCGGTGGGCTATCTGCTCAAAGATGTACCCTCCGATAAGTTGGTCGAGGCTATCCAGGCGGCGGCGCGCGGGGAATCCTTTTTGCAGCCGTCAGTCGCGGCCAAAGTGGTGGCCGTGTTCGCGCGCCTGCCGGCCGCCCGTGCGCCCTAGCCGCCGCTTGTCGAGCCGCTGTCCGCGCGCGAACTGGAGATCCTGCGCTTGGTGGCCGCCGGGTCGAGCAATCGCGAGGTCGCCACCACGCTCGTCATCACCGAGGGCACCGTGTCATGGTTGCTCCGCAGCCGGTGCCAGTTCCAGTCCATAGCGCCTCCCGCCTCGTGGTATGGTATATGCGCTATCTTACCACAGAGCAAACGAGACTGCGAGAGAATTAGCACCGGCTATAGAAAAAGGAGATCCCAGCCATGTTGCTTGCTATTGTGCGCGTCCCCGCGCCGCCGACTCCCGAAGCCGCCGCCGAGCTAGAGCGCCGCTTTGCCGAACGCCTGCCCCAGGTGGCCCACGCGCCCGGCTTCGCCGGCTTTGAGCTGTTGCGCCCCACCGAGGCCGGCGGCCCTTATCTCTCCGTTTCGCGCTGGGCCACGCGCGCCGACTTTGATGCCTGGCGGCACAGCACATACAACGCCGGCG
>JALYUO010000471.1 GCA_030853735.1 Chloroflexota bacterium | reverse complement strand
GCCCCAAGCCCCGCGCCCGGCACGAGACCACAGCAGCCCCAACACCAAGCCCGGCAAGAGCAACGCGGCCAGCCCCAGCAGCGGCGCGGGCAGCGTCCACCCGGCCACAGTCGGCAGCAGGGCCACGCGCACCGCCCGCACGGTCGCCGTCAAGTGCCGCCGGTCGCCCGCCGCCGGGTAGAAGCTGTCATCCGGCCCCTGCGCCACCAGGGCTACCGCATTCGCCAAGCCGATCTGGCTGGCCGCCGTCACCGCCACATCGGACCAGGCCGGGTTGCCCGGCACTATGCGGCGTGCGCCGTTGGCTTCCAGCGCCAACCCACGCGGCAACGGCTGCCCGGCGGAGCGCGGAGTTGCCAGTTCGAGCGTCACCACTTGCCGCGCCGCCAAGGCCGGCACCAGCAAGCCCGCGCTGGGCCGGCTCCAACGAAACGGCACGCCATCCGGCCCCACTTCGGGCGCATAAAACCCGTCGGCGGGCACAGCCGCATCGTCCACGGCCCAGCGCAACGGCGGCAGCAACGCCAGCCGCGCGCTTACCAGTCCCACTGCCATTAGCCCCAGCAGCGCCGCCAGAATCAGCGGCCAGGCCAGGGGACGGCGCGGCGAGCGCAGGGGCAAAGGATCGTGCATGGGGCCATGATACCACACCCGCAGATTTCGCGGCAGGGCGATGCGAATACATCTTTACAACCAGCGTCCTCGTTATACGTCAATAGTAAGAGGTCATAGATCAGCCGCGAGGCATTGTTGCCGCGTTGCCGGGCGACCCCTAGCCGGCCCCTGAGCCTGCATTGCATGGCTCCGTCTTTGCCCGTATAATAGCCCTGTGTTGCCACACAGAAAAGGCATTTAGTAAAGGAGTCGCGGCGTGAATCGTTTGAAACAGATCCGGGAACGCAAAAGTTTCAGTTTAGCGCAGCTTGCCGCCCGCACCGGCATTCCTCTCCGTGTGCTGACCGAGTACGAAGAGAACACCCAGGAGATCGCTTCCCCCCATATCAAGGTCTTGAGCAAAGTGTTATGGGTCAAGCCGGAAGAGTTGGTGCCGCCGCCTGATGCCCAACCTGCGCCCGTGCCCGCCTCCGCGCTGGACGTAGCTGCGCCGGCGCAAGGGGTAGTGGCGGCGAGTGCGGCTCCCACGGGTGGGGATCCCGCCGGCGGGGCTCCCGCTTATGGCGCGCCCCGCCCCTATGCGCCACCCGCGCCCTATGGTGCGCCCCGGCCCGAAGATCGGCCGCGCCCGCCCATGCCGCCGGGGGCCGATGCTGGACGGGGGCCGCGGCCTGCTGGGCGTACCCGCCGCGAACCGGCGGTCATGCCCGCCACCGACGGCCAAATGACCGAGATCATGCGCTTGGCCGCCCGCCTCAACCTCAGCACCGAGGATATTGAGACCGAGTTCGGGCGCGCGATTGACAGTATCACCCGTTTCGATGCCCGCGAGTGGATCAAAAAGCTGCGCGAAGACGCGCTTGCCAAAGCACCACCTGCCAAAGTCCACTTCGGCCAGTGGCCCGGCCTCAAAGACGATCACGAAGCCGTCTATCTGGCCGAGCAGCGCGAATTAGGCTCCGAGTTGCGCGTGGTGCTGTTCAACGGCGCGGTGTTCGCCGGGCGCATCACCGATTTCACGCCCTACACGCTGACCCTGGAAACCGGCGACGGCGCTGCCCATGAGCAGATCGTCTTGCGGAAGTTGGCCGTGGCCTACTACCAGCGCAGCGCGGTCGGCGACGGCAGCCGGCCCGCCCCCGCCCCTGACGCAGAAGCAAAGGACATCGCACCTTTCGCCGGCCCCGCTCTACCCACGTTCGCCGCGCCGGGCGCTACCGCAGCAACGGCTGAGAACAGCACCGATCAGGCCGCCGCGTCTGCCGCAACGCTCACCGCCGAGGCACCCGCCGCCACCCCCACCGAACCAACTGAGGCGACAGCCAAACCCGCCGCCAAGCCCCGCGCTTCGCGCGCCAAAGCCGCCAAAGCCACAACCGACCCCGTGGAAGCCGATGCGAGCGGCGTGTCCGGTGGCGAAGGTGCCCCCTCCGCCGGAGCCGGTGGCGAGGAGGCCGCCCCATGAGCAACACGATCCCCTGTAGGGGCGCTACTTGCCGCACCCACGCCAATGGTAGCGGCGCTGCTTGCCGCGCCCGCGCCAATGGTAGCGGCGCTGCTTACCGCACCCGCGCCAATTGTAGGGGCGCTGCTTGCTGCGCCCGTGGCGAGGAGGCCGTCGCATGAGCCTCAGCGATTATGTCAAGTTCCTGCGCGCCGCCAAAGGGGGCGTAACTCCGTGGGAAATTGCCGATGCCACTGGCCTGTCGTCCAAAGAAGTCCATCTCTTGGAGGTCAAACACCGCCGCATGGGCGAAGATGATGCCATGCTCGGCAAACTCGCCGGCTACTTCGAGGTGCCCGTGGACACGCTCACCGGCCGCCGCGACTCTTTTCGCAAACGGCTGACCGGCTTCCTCGCCGACCGCCAGCGCACCGGCGAAACCGTCACCCTGGTGCTGGAAAGCGGCGAAGCCCTGCACGGCACCGTGGCCTGGTTTGGCCGCGAAGCCCTGGCCCTGACCCCCAGCGGCGGCGACCCGGAGCGTCCACTGGTCGTGCAGCGGGCCGTCGTCGCCCAGTGGCGTTAGCCCAAACCGGTGTCTACCCGACCTGGATCGGCGGTGCCACCCGCCGATAAAATCTGGTATCTGAAGCGCATTAAGATCCTGAGCGATCTCGACGATCCGACGCTGCACAGGGTCGCAGCGACGGTTATCAGCATGGCCTACCGCCGCCGCGAAACGATCTTCACCGCCTGGGATCCCAGCGACCGCGTGTATTTGCTCCGCAGCGGGCGCGTCAAGCTGTATATGCTATCCGACGAGGGCCGCGAGATCACCCTGGCAATCATGGAGCCGGGCGACATCTTCGGCGAAACGGCCCTCGTCAACCCCGCCGCGCGCCAAGTGTTCGCCGAAGCCCTCGACGATGCCACGGTCGCCGTCATGGGCCTGCCCGATTTTGAGGCACTGCTGCGCGACCAACCCGCTGTGGCTCGCCGCGTCACCCAGGCCATTGGCCGCCAACTGCTGAACACCCAGCGCCAGGTGGAGAGCCTAGCTTTCGCCGATGTCAGTACCCGCCTCGCACGCTTCCTGCTCGACCAAGCCGCCAGCCACGGCGAACGCAACAACGGCTCCGGCGAACTACGCCTGCCTCTGGCCCTCACCCACCAAGAGATGGCGAACCTGCTCGGCACCACCCGCGAAACCCTCACCTCCACCCTCAACCGCTTCGTAGATGCCGGTGTGGTGCGTGTTGAAAGTCGCGGCACCCTCGTCATCCGCGACTCCGCCGACCTCCGCACCCGCGCCCACGTAGATTAGGGATCGGGGATCGGGGATCAGGAGACGATAGATAGACCCCTGGTAGCAGCAGGTCTTAGGTCTTAGGTAGCTGTTCAGTCAGTGGGCAATCCTGTACGACATAGGCGTAGGCTGTCGTCGCGCCCGGTGTGGGCCGTACTCGTGGCCCAGCAGCCACCCGGCCAATCCCACCGCAGCCTAAGCTGACCAAGGTCAGGGGT
>JALYUO010000439.1 GCA_030853735.1 Chloroflexota bacterium | reverse complement strand
GAGCAACTGATCCCCAACCCGACCCAGGTGCAACAACGCTACGACGAGGCCCAGGCCGCCGCGAAAAAGGCCAATCAGACCTGGGAGCAGTTCCTGAAAAGCCAGAACATCAAGACCGATGCCGAGTTTCGCCAGAGCATCGTCGAGGGCTTCACCTATCTGATCATCGCCGATAAGCATACGCTGAACAAAACCGGCACCAACGATCAGAAGACCGCCGAACTAGCGACCTACATTTGTGCGACGCGCGCCCAATATGATGTGAAGATCAACATCAAGTTTATCGTGGAGCAAGCGCCCTGTTCCAGCGCCAACTCGCCGTCGGATGGCCCCGCGCCCGGCATCACGGTTCCCGCGCAAACGCAACTGCCGGCCCCGGTCGAAACCTTCGCCCCTGGTCCGCCCCTGGCCGCCACACCGAAGAAATAGGAGGAGCCGACCGCCGTATGGATAGCCCAAGCAGCCCACTACAGGCCGCCGTCCCGACCGCCCTGGATACAGCGATTGAGGCGGCACAGGCCGCCGGAGCCATCGCCCGCGCCGCGTTTTTGCAACCGCGCACCGTGACGGCCAAAGGCGAAAACGATTTTTTCACCGAAGTAGACATCGCCGCTGAGGCCGCGATCTGCGATCTGGTGCAGGCGCGCTTCCCCGCCGACGGCATCTTGGCCGAGGAACGTGGACAGCGGGCAGGCACCAGTGACTACACCTGGATCATTGACCCGCTCGACGGCACGATCAATTACACCAACCAGATCCCCTATTGGTGTGTCTCGGTGGCCCGGCGCAACACGGCCACGGGGCAAACCGAAATCGGCGTGGTGTTTGATGCGCTACACGATGAATTGTTTATCGCTACCTATGGCGGCGGCGCAACCCTGAACGGGCAGCCCATCCATGTCACGCCGATCACCGAATTGAGCAGCAGCATGATCGCCTGCGACATCGGCTATGTGCAGGAGCTTTCCCACCGAATGCTGCACGCTGCTGTGCAGGTACAGCCGCGGGTGCGCCGCCTGCGGATTCTCGGCTCGGCGGTGCTGGCGATGGCCTATGTCGCCTGTGGGCGCATTGATGCCTTTTTCCACCTGCAATTGCAACCGTGGGATATTGCTGCTGCCGCGCTGCTGATCGAAGAAGCGGGCGGGTGTTGCTCCACTTGGTTCGGCGCACCCGCCGCGTTGGATGGGCATGAGATCGTGGTCGGCCCACCGCCCATCCAGGCCGCGCTGGCCCGCGAACTCGCGCCCTATCATGGGGCTTCTGCGTGATCTCTGCCCGCCGACTGGGCCACGCTGGCCTGTTGCTGATCCTAGCGACGACGTTGTGGGCGTGCGATGCCGATCCCACGCCGACCCCGGCGGGGCCGCCATCCCCGACCTCACGCCCACTGACCCCCGCGCCCAGCGCCACAGCGACTGTGCCACCCAGCCCGACCGTGCCACCCACGCCGAGTGCCACGCCCAGCCCGACGCTCACGCCGGTGCCCACCGCCACCGAGGGGCCGGTTCGTACGCCCGTTGGCGGCGCAGCGGGACCAGAGTTCGCCGTCGCCCTGGCCGCGATGGATGCAGCGCCTAGCTATCGCTACAGCCTCGATCTGGAACTGGGGCCGCCCGCCGTCCGCTACGTGCTCACCGGCACCGGCCAGTACCAAGCGCCCGCCGCCTGGGATACGACGTTCAACGCGCTCGGTTTCAGCAGCGAGTTGCTGACCATCAGTGACACGACCTACGTCCGCAACTACGGCGTATGGACCAAAGGCCCGCCCGACGCGACGCTGTTCCCGATGGGCGCGCCGCCGGCCGTGGGCAATGTACTCGGCCTGCTGACCTACGCCACTGATGCCGGGCTAGTCGGTGAGGGCAACGAAACGCTCGCCGGCGCGCCCGCCCGCCACTTCCGCTTCCGCCTGCCCGCCCCGCACTTGGGCAGCCCCCTGCCCGCCCTGGCGCCCACCGGCGGCGACCTGTGGACCGACCCGACCACACACCGCTTCCGTCGCCTGCTCCTCGCCTTCGGCAACGCCACTAGCGCGCCCAACGATGCCGGCACGCTGCAATTCGACTTCCAGGACTACAACGCAGCCATCACCCTCACCCCGCCGCCCCTGCCCTGAGCCGCGTTGCGTATTGCGTATTGCGTAAAGATGTAGGGGCGTAGCTTGCCGCGCTCCTGGAAAATGCCGAATGTATCGGTGCTGTTTGCCGCGCCCATATGAAGTGAAGTTCATCGAGTCGATCAGGTCTCCGCCGTAACGGATGAGTTAAGAATTTGGATGCTTATTTTTAGATCTAGATTTTCCTTCATTTTCACGATGTGCAGCTAAGAAAGTATCGCCAGCTTCCTTCACCATCGTATCAAGAACACGACAGCTTAGGAGTACTCGCGCGTCCGGGAATAAGGTGAGTAAAGCAGTTGTAGTTTGGGTGAGAGAAATAAGTGTAGCGTGTCCAGGATCAGCTAATCCCACAAAACTAGAACCCGCAAGCATTTGCTCAAGAGGGCGGCTATTCCCAAGATCAAAACTAATCCCTTTGGGATTAGCATGAGTACTATGACTAGCTAAACGGTAGTATGGTCTCATATGATCCATCTGAACATCCCGCTCAATTGCAGCTATTGTAGCATTCGATGTATTAAGCGCCTGTGCAGCCCAACCGTAAGAACCTTCATAAGCCTTTCCAAATCGTTTAACTAAATGCGCTCGGCGGCGACGTAACTCAGCTAGCTGCATCGCATCAATAGGATCATCACCTAAACGAACATAGAATTTCTGGTAATCGTCTGCTGCACGGGCTGACTCGATAACATTATGCAATAGGTAACGTTCGGCTGTTGCAGCTCCATGTTTTTTAATGAAAAATGCAGTTACGGCGATTTCATGAATTGTGCGCCAGCGACTCATTGCGCCCGAAGCGTATCCACTTTTTAACAAAATTAATACTTCTGATGCAATCAAACAGGATCGAGCATGTAAGTGCAACAGCACGTTGAACACATGATCCTGACCTGCAATAGCTTGCGCTTGATGCTTGCGGTTAAAACTTTCTCCCGACTCTCTAGCAACCACCAAAATCGTTTCAAATAGATCAAGCGCTGATTTCCAATGTTCATATAGAAGTTGCTCAAACTCAATCTGTACCTGACGGCGTTCCTCTAACATAGCAGTCATACCTGCCTTAAGGTGATGAACAGCAGGATCTACACCTGCTTCAATGCTTTGCATAAATAGTGTAGCTATAGCATTAGTATCAAGTTGCGCCCCTATAGGAATGTCTTCCGATTCAAGTGCTTGAATCATTAATTCTATAAAAGCATCTTCAAGCGACGGCTCTTTAATGCTTGCTGTAGACTGCTTTATTTTATCCTGTGAATCATCAGTCATATCATGATGCCCCTCAATCTCAAAATAGGTTTGTGATAAGGTTATAGTAATTCAGATAATGATCTAGGCTTTTCAGATCCTGCCTACGCTTGATCGGGTGGCTATGTCTCCAGATCATTATCTGAATTACTATAGATAATCCCAATGTTGCCCGCAACTGCTACAGCAACTCGCCTTGGGCAGGGTGCTGCGGGTGGACAGGTTTGGTCGCCGGCGGCGGGTCGGCAGCCGGCACTTCGTCCTCTGCCACTGCTTCGGCTGCCTGCGCCGTGTGTTCGCTG
>JALYUO010000419.1 GCA_030853735.1 Chloroflexota bacterium | reverse complement strand
GCTCTTCAGTGATCGGCTTGCCGTCGCTGCCCTTCACGCCGATGATCGGGTCCAGGTGATTGATATGGCCGCGATTGTGCGGCAGCCCCAGCCGGGTGCGGACCGTGTTCCAGACGCTCATGCGCTGGCCTTGCAACAACGAGTCGTACAGCACGGTGTAGCCGAGTGCCGAGTGGACTCCAATCTGGGCCGCCTCGCGTTTCGCAGGCACCCAGTATTTGCCGGTAAACACGGTATCTTGGGCATGGATCATGGCATCGTCTTTGGCCGCCGCCTTCAACAGTTCCCGCAATCGCCCCCCTTTCAAGGCCGCATGGCGCAACGGTTCATCGCGGGTTTTGCCGCGGTCACGGGCGATCCAGTCGCGGTACTCGCTTTTGAGCGCCTGCGCGGTGGCGTTCTGTGGCCCGGCGTTCTTGATATAGAGATCCAAGATCGCCAATAGGTCGCCGGAGTTCACGGTTGCTTGGTGGATGCCATAGGTCACGATGCCGTTATCGGTCGGCGAGGTATACATCCCGCCGTAGTCGCCCCCACTCTCGATAGTCGCCACGATCTGATTGCTCACCCGATGATAGCTGTCGGCGGGCGGATTGCCCACGTCTACCTGGCCGCTCTGGTGGCCGACCACGGTCGCCTCGTGCGCCACAACCGGGCCGTTATGCTGATTCGCGGTGGTCGGGGCCGCGGTGGATGCGGGTTGGGGCGGGGCGACCGGACGATCCGGCGTGGCGGCATCCACGGCTGCGGACGATGAGCTGGCGGCTTGGTCGGGCTGATTACGATGCTGATAAAGGTTGCTGACCGTGTCAGTCATACCTTTGTCCCGCTGCTGCGCCCAGAAGCCGCGATCCCAATAGGCATTGCGGTTCTTGGGGTGGGAAGTTGTTTTGTCGGCCCAACCCGTGCCCCCATGTAGCCAGCCGTTGGGACCATCGATCTGGTTGCTTAACTCCTTTTTCATGTGAACCCCGGAGTAGACGGCATGAATGTGGAAGTTAGAACCGCCCGAATTCTTGTACCAGGGGCGATACCACGCGGCAAATCCATGCCGTGCTAAGGCTTCCAACCAATGTTCAATTTGCCCCTTATCAAGTTCACGAACGCTTAAATCGGCTGCCGCGCTATAGGCGACGCTACCCTCTGCTGCCCGTGCGCTGTAGGAATATTGGCCGTTGCTGCCGGGAGCCATGAAGCCGTCGCGGTGGTGAAATCCGCTCGATGCACTAGCATCACCAATCGTTTGCACTAGGCGGCTTCTGGGATTTTTGATCCCCGCCTCTTTAGCGGCCGCTTGGTAGGCCGCCATCGCTGCGGGGGCCATGCCGTAAAACTGCCCGTAGCTGGCTGGTCCATCATGAGCGGCACGCGCGTGGTGGGTGCGCTTGTGCTTGTGCCCCACGACTTTGCGCTGGATCGGGAGCGCGCCCAGCGCCGCCGATTGCAACTGCGTAGCGACTGGCGTGTTTGTCGCTTCTGCGGATAGAGTAGACGCGACTTCCGCTCCGAGAGTGTCCGAATGTTTCACTTCTGCGTCTGCGGCTGCCGTATTTTGTAGCGCCCGCTGAATAAAGCGCTGGGCGGCGCTGTTGCCGCGTGTCTGTTGCAACCGTTGCACCGCCGCGTGGCGCACCGGCGCATTACCGCGCCCCTGAATGTGCAGGTTACTGAGCAGCGCGGCGGCCGTGGTAGGGGAGAGGTCCGTGTGCCCCGACTCGGCGGCCGGTGCCCGTGCGGGTGCCTGATCCTGATTAGCACGCTGAACAGAATGCGCGGCTTCCTGTTCCCGCCGCGAGTCGTGTGGCATCGTGGGTCGCCTTTTCTGCCCCAACGTCGTAGCAGCCAACCGTTGCGGGCGATAGCACTAACGTATTTCTCTCATATAGAGGATCACTGGTGCTAGATATACCCTATTGTAGCACGTTGCGAATGCGCTTGCAATAGCGCCTTTTGCGCTACCGGCGCGTGCCGTTGCGCCGGCAAATTACCGGCGCACTGGTCCTAGAATAACGGCTCCGTCGCGCGCGCCGTTCGTTAG
>JALYUO010000401.1 GCA_030853735.1 Chloroflexota bacterium | reverse complement strand
CATCGGCCTAATGGACATCGCCCACGGGCTGCTAGATCAGGGCTACAACGTGTTCACCATAGATTTTCGCGCCCACGGCTTATCGGGTGGCGACCGCTATTCTATCGGGGATTGGGAGCGACGGGATGTAGCGGGGGCATTGGCCTATCTCCAGAGCCACGGCGCTGGGCCCATCGGCGCGATGGGCTTTTCGATGGGCGCGGGCACCCTGCTGCGGACCACACCCGATCATCCCGAACTGCGGGCGGTGGTGCTGGACTCGCCGTTCTCCGATCTGGAACCTATTATTGAGCGCCATTTCACCGAAGTGAGCGGCTTGCCGCCGATCTTTATGCCCGGCATTTTGCAAGCCGCGCAAGGGCTGTTCGGCATGGATGTGCTGGATAATAAGCCGCAGCAGGAGATGGCGCGCCTGGGCAGCCGCCCGGTCTTCCTGATCCACAGCACCGGCGATGACTATATCCCGGTGAGCCAAGCCTACACGCTGCAAGCGATTGGCGCGGCGGACCCCCATTTCCAGTCGTGGATCGGCACCGGCTCGGCCCATGTGCAGATGTTCAAAGACCACCGCGCTGAGTATATGCAGCGCGTGCTGGCCTTCTTCGGTACCTACCTGCCGTGAGGCGGCTTGTCGGATCGCGCTATGCTGGGTAGCCCGCCCACGCCGCCGCTCAAATGGGCCGGCGGCAAACGCCGGCTGCTGCCGACGCTGCGCCCGCTATGCGCGCATCGTCTACACGCGCGACTTTGCGCCGTATCAGGCCGCCCTGGCCGGTTGGCAATTCGGCTGCGGCGATTTCGTGCGCCTGCCGCTGCAGCCCGACGATTTCATTTATGCCGATCCGCCCTACGATGTGCCGTTCACCAGTTACAGTGCCGGCGGTTTCGGCTGGGCCGACCAGGAACGCTTGGCTGACTGGCTGGCCGCGCATCCTGGCCCGGTGGTGGTCTCCAACCAAGCCACGTCGCGCGTGTTGGCGCTCTACCGCGATCTCGGCTTCCAGGTGCAAGTGATTGCCGCGCCGCGCCGCATCTCTTGCACCGGCGACCGCACCCCCGCCGGCGAACTGCTGGCGACGCGCCATGTGGCCGACCCCACCCCCGACCCCTCCCCTGAAGGGGGAGGGGAGTAAGTAGCGCAGGGGGCCGGCGGCGCGCCTTGTGGCTTCTACGGACTAGCGCCGTTCGTCGCCTGTAGGTCCGCAATTCATTGCGGACCTACAGACGGGCGGCGCATCATGGATTATGACCCGCTAACCGGGCCGGCGGCGCGCAAGGAATGGCGGCCCGCCAACCGGCCCGCCAGAATACACCGCTAGACCGATGCCGCCCAGCGGTGGGCATGGTAGGCTAGAGGGGCGCGTTGCGCGCCTCTACGCTGACTGGCCTAGAAAAGGAGCCGACCCCTGACCTCTCCAAGTGATCTCTATGCCTGGCCCACGGACCGCCTGGACCCGGCGGCGGCGCGGGCCTGGATCAGCGCCGCCCTGCCCGGCAACCCCGCCGTGCGCGGGCCGCTGGTGGTCCACCAAGTCAAGCCGTGGGGCTTCACCGCACGCTTCGCCGCCGGCGACGCGGACGAGGTGATCTTCAAGGCGAGTACGCTGGCGTTGTATGCCCACGCGCCGAGCGTCGCGCGCTTGTTGGCGCGCCATTGCCCCGGTCAGGTGCCGGAGTTGCTGGCGGCCGGGGAACAGGACGGCCAGACCTGGACGTTGTTTCGCCCGTTCAGCGGCCCCACCGTGGCCGAAACCCGCCGCCGCGCGCCCTTGCTTGACGAAGCCCGCACGCTGGCCGCCATCCAAGACCGGGTGGCCGATCTGCCCGCCGCCGAACGCGCCGCTATTCCCTACACCCCGATTGACGCGATTCCCGGCTGGTTGGATACGATTCTCAGCGATGTGCAAGAGACGCACAGCGAAGCCTGGGAGGCGGGCGGGGGCCGCTTGGCGCGCCGCTTCCACCTGCCCGAAGCGTTCACCACGCGCCTGGACCGCTTCCGTCCGCAGGTGGAACGCTGGGCCTGGGAGCTGGCGAGTGACCGCTGGCCCGATTCGATAGACCATGTAGATTTACATAACACCAACGCGGTGCTGCAACCGGACGGCCGCATCCTGATCTTCGATTGGGAGGAGGCGGGTTGGAGTTGCCCGTTCTTCTCGCTCGACCGGCTGCTGGATGATGGGCGCGAGTGGGACATGGGCGGCGACGAAAGCCGGGTGCTGGACCGCAGCACCGGCCCCAGCGCGACCGAACTCGATCTGCGCGCCGCCTACTTGGATGCCTTGCCGTGGGGCGACCGCGCCGAGCGGGAGCGCGCTTGCACCCTGGCCCTCGCGCTGGCTCCGATCAAAACCGCCTATGAAGGCCGCCTCTTTGCGGCTGCCGTGGGTCGCCCCCACCCCAACTCCACCCTCGCCGCCTGGTGCCTGACGCGCGCCCTGGCTCGCTGGGAGGCGCTGGGTAAAACGTAAGGCGTAAGGCGTAAGTCGGCGACGGAGGTGGGGCCGACGGGCCACGAATGGGGCCACGAATGCACGAATGGAGCCACGCATGGGGCGAGTATGGGCGGCGCGTGCCAGGCTGAGGCCAGACCTGGGCAGCCCCCGCTACGGAGGTTGCCCGCCGCATTCGTGTATTCGTGGCCCCATTCGTGGCCCGTCGGCCCCGTCCCATCGCCGGATGGCACCGCCGCCTACGCCAGCCATAATGCGTAAGTTATTGATGACCGCTGAACGCCGACCAGTTAGAACACTTGTTCACATTTTGTGAGAGTTATCCCCGAAAAACAGGGGGTTATCCACCAGGGCGTTGGCTGCCCACCCCGACGGCTGATAGGGTATAATAGGCGCAGGAGGACTCTGCCCGATGCGCCAACCGTCCATTGAACGGACCGATCATCCCGCGCTGGCGGCGGCAGGAGCCGGTGTGCTGGAGACGGCGATAGGCTTGCGCCTGACGCATCTGGCCCCTCGTTGGGTACGCTATGGCTGGACGGTGCTGGTGCTGGGCGGCCTCACGGCGCTGCTGTGGCCGGTGCGCGAAGCCATCGGTTTGCTGAGTGTGGGCCTCGTTTTTCTGATCGTGGTGATCGGGACCACGCTGCGCGGGGGCGGGCGCACCGGCATTTTCGCGGCGGTGCTGGGGTTTGCGCTGTTCGATTTCTTCCTCATTCCGCCCTATCTGGATCTCCAGATTGACGAGTGGAGCAATGGGCTGGCCCTCTTCGTCTTCTTGGGGATGTCGGCGTTGGTCAGCCGCCTGATCGCGGGCGTGCAAGAACAGGCCGCCGCCGCCCAACGTCACGCCGAAGATGTGTCGCGCCTCTACGAACTGAACCAAGCGATCCTGGGCGCGCAGCGGCCCGCCGATGTGTTGCCGGCCATTGCGGCTAAAGTAGTCGCGGTGTTCGGCGTGCAGGTCTGCTGGATTTTGCTCAGTGCTAGCGACGGGAGCTTGCAGGTGGAGACGGTCGCCCCTGCCGACGCGCGGTGGCCCAGCCGAGAAGAGTTGGCGCTGGCGGCTTGGGCGGTGCGGCCCGATCCGCCGCAAGCGGGGCGGCGCAGCCTGCTGGGGTCGCGCGACGGCCAGATCCGCGACGGACGCACGGCATACGTGCCGCTGTGTACCGCCGAACGGGCCATTGGCGTGCTGGTGGTGGCCGACAAGACCGACCGCCGCCCCTTCACCGTGGGCGAACGCACCGCGCTGGCGACCTTCGCCGACCAGACGGTGGTCGCGTTGGAGCGGCTTGACTTATTGGAAGACGCGGCCCGCGCCGAGACGCTGGCCCGCACCGACGAGCTAAAATCGGCCCTCATGGCCGCCGTGTCGCACGACTTGCGGACTCCGCTGGCCTCGATCATCGCCTCGGTGACGAGCCTGCAAGCGCCCGACATGGGCCTGGATGCCGCGACCCGCGCCGATCTGCTGGACGGCATCTATGAGCAAGCGGTGCGCCTCAACCGGCTGGTGGGCAACCTGCTGGATCTGGCGCGCATCGAAGGCGGCGCGCTGCGGCCCGCCCAGGACTGGAACAGCCTGGGCGAAGTGATCGAAGGCGTGCTGCAACGCCTGGAAACGCGCTTGACCGCCCATCCGGTGACGGTGGCGCTGCCCGCCGACTTGCCGCTGCTCTGGCTGGACTACAGCGAGATCGATCAGGTGCTGACCAACCTGCTGGAGAACGCGATGCGCTACACGCCGCCCGGCACGCCGGTGACGATCCAGGCGCAGTGCTGCGGTGACATGATCGAAGTCACCGTGCGCGATGCGGGGCCGGGCGTGGCGGCGGCGCACTTACCCTACCTGTTCGATAAGTTCTACCGCGCCACCGAGCGCCAAGCCGCCACCGGCACCGGCCTGGGCCTCGCCATCAGCCGTGGCCTGATCCAAGCCCACGGCGGCACCATGGCGGCCACCAGCGCCCCCGGCCAGGGGCTGACGGTCACGTTCACGCTGCCCGTGATCGCGCAGGAGGCGAAAGTGAAAAGTAGCGGCGGGTAGGAGGGGGCTGTGTCCCCCGACAGTGGGCGGGTAGGAGGGGGCTGTGTCCCCCGACAGTGAAGAAACGCCCAGGCATCAGGGGCCAGATTCTGACCCCTGACCCCTAACCCCTAGGAGCAGTATGGCGGAAACACGGGTATTGATCATTGACGATGAGCCGGCGATTGCGCGCGCCGTGCGGCCGGCCTTGCAGGGGCAGGGCTTCGTGGTGGCCGTGGCCGAAACCGGCGCGGACGGCCTAGCCCAATGGGAGAGCTGGGAGCCGCACCTGATCCTGCTCGACCTGGGCCTGCCTGATATGGATGGCGTGGCCGTGGTGCGCGCCATCCGCAAGCGGGCGACCACCCCGGTGCTGGTGCTGTCGGTGCGCGGGGCTGACCGCGACAAGATCGCCGCGCTCGACAACGGAGCCGATGACTACCTGACCAAGCCGTTCAGCATCGGCGAACTGCTGGCGCGCGTGCGGGTCGCCTTGCGCCACAGCAGCGCGGAGCCTGCGGTGGTCACCCCCGACACGCCCCTGGCGGTCGGCGACCTACTGCTTGACCCGGAGCGCCATCTCGTCACCCAACGTGGCGCGCCAATCCACCTCAGCCCGACCGAGTTCAATCTGCTGGCGCTGCTGATGGCCCACCCCGGCAAAGTGATCACCCACCGCACGATCCTGCACAAAGTCTGGGGACCGGAATATGCGAGTGAGACCCAACTCTTGCGCGTCTACATCGGCCAGTTGCGCGGCAAACTCGAAGCACGCCCCGAACGCCCGACCTATATCCTGACCGAGCCGGGCATCGGCTATCGTTTCCAGAGCGCGGAATAACTATGCACGGAGGAACACGCCCATCCGCCGGCTAACAGCAGCGCGATCCGGGCGCGGGGCGGGTGGTGCGTGGCTGTTGGCGCTGGCGCTGGTAGCGATCCCCCTGTTGCTGGGCCAGCAATGGCCGGTCACCGTCACGCAGGCGCTGGGCGCAGGCGATTTCCCGCCGGCGAACACGAGCGGCCTGTACGAGCGGGGCGAGACCAGCCCCGCCGGCCCGTTCCGTTGGAGCGCCGACCGCGTGACGCTGGGCCTGGAACCGCTGGGCTATCCGTTAGATGTGCGGCTGCGCGTGCAAGGTGAGCGCCCCGCCGATACGCCGCCCGCGCTGCTCGGCGCAAGTGCCGGCGGGCGCAGCCTCGGCGCGCAACCCCTAGCCCGCGCCCCGACCGATGTGACCTACCGCTTGCCCGCGCCGGCTATGTTGGCGATCAACCCCACCCTGCTGCTCACCTCCACCGTCTTCCAGCCGCCGGGCGATCCCCGTCGCCTGGGCACCGTCTTCTACAGCGTCGAGACGCGCAGCAGCGGCCCTAGCCTGCCCGCGCCCTGGCCCGCGCTGGCCCTGCTGCTCAGTGGCCTGCTGGCCTATGCCGCCGCGTGGGCCGTGACCCGCCGCGTGTCCCCGGCGTGGCTCGTCGCGCTGGCCTGGGGGCTGGCGCTGGGCGCGTGCAATGCGCTGGCCCGGCCCTGGCTAGTGTTCCATGCGTGGTATTGGCCGGTGCTGCCGCTCGTGGTCTTGCTGCTGGTGCCGTGGGCTCGCGCCGCCGCCTATCGCCGCGCCCACCCCAGCGTACCTGCGCCCGTTGCCCCCCATCCGCTGCTCACTGCACAGCCCTGGCCGTTGGCCGGAGCCGTAGTTATAGCTGCATTGGCTGTGCTGGCGTGGCATTTCGTGGCCCCGCAGATTCCCAGCGGCATCGGCTACAGCGACAACTGGGCCTGGGGGGCCGCCTTCTACGGCACCCTCCCCTGGCCCCTGCAAGCCGCCGGCGTGGGCGTGGTGGGCGTTGCGCTCGCATGGGCATGGCGGTCGAATGCGGAATGCGATGGGCGGAATGCGGAATATGACGGAGACGGGGTAGTGGAAAGTGCGGAATCGCCCTCCATCCCACGAGCGCAGCAAGCAGCGCCGCTACAGCCGCTCCCCCCACGGGCGCAGCAAGCAGCGCTGCTACAGCTTCCATCATCACGTTTCACGTTTCACGTCTCTATTCCGCAATCCGCAATCCGCAATCCGCAATCCGCAATCCTAGCCGGGTTGGTCCTGTTCAGCCTCCTCCCGGCGCGGGGATCCGAGGGCGACAGCACCGAGTTTGACCGCCGCATCCCGCGGGGCGACCTATGGCGTGAGCGCGAGGTGCTGGACTGGTATCTGCACGCCAAGCTGTGGCGGGTGCTGCGGGAATGGTTGCCGTTGCCGTCGCAGGTCTATGCGCTAGTGGCGACGCTGGCCGGCGGGGTCTATCTGGCCGGCGCGGGGCTGCTGGGCCGTGCGATGGGTCGCACGCGCGGCGAAGCCTGGACGATTGTGGCGGGCCTGTGCGCGGTGGGCAACATCTTGCTGTTTTTCGGCTATGTCGAGAGTTACGCATTGCTGGCGGCGGGCAGCCTGTTCGTGATCTGGGCCTGCTGGCGCTACACTGAGGGCCGCATTGGCTTCGGCTGGGTCGGCCTGCTGGCGACCGGGACGGCCTTGTTGCACGGCTCGGCGCTTTGGTGGGGGCTGATGGTGTTTGCGGCGTGGCTGGGGCGGGCGCGTGGCTTACCGGCGGCGCGGCGCTGGCGCACGGCGCTGGCGCACGGCGGCGAAGGCGTAGCAGTCGGACTGGCGGTGGTGCTGCTGATGGTCAGCGCGATGCTACTGGACGGCTATGATTGGACCGAACTGGGCTACGGTCTCAGCCACCTGGGCGGCGGCGACGGCCACACGCTGATGCAACTGGTGCGAACGGAGACGCGCTTCGAGCATTACACGTTCTTTTCCTGGGCACACCTGGGCGGCGTGATCCAGGAGCAACTGCTGACCGCGCCGTTGGCCCTGCTGACCATCGGGCTGGCGCTGACGCTGGCTGGGCCGGGCGTGCGGGCGCTGGTGCGAGCCGTGCCGCCGTTGCGGACGCTAGCCGTGGGGGCGGCGGCGGTCTTCGTCTACAGCATCACCTGGAACGCCGATCTCGGCCCGCGCAGCGACTGGGATCTGCTCTCACTGCCGGCGTTGCCCCTGACCCTGCTGGCGGTCTACTTGCTGCTGCACCTGCCGCCGGGCCGCGCCCGCCGCTTGGCCCTGGCCGCCTACCTCAGCGTGTCGGCGGTCCATGCGGCGGCTTGGGTCGCCCTGCACGCGCTGGGCCTGCCCTTCCCGGCGCAATTACCCTGATGCGGAAGGGGGAGGTAACATGATGAGCCTAGAACAACCGCCGGAGCACTGGCTATCCCCCTGGCGAGCGGTAGACGATGGCCCCGGCTTGGCGGCAGAACTGGCGCGCGAAGTGGGGCCGGGCCACCGCTTGGCCGGTGTAGCGGCGGTGGCCGTGGCCCTGCGCGTGGATTGTGATGATGTGCTGTTCGCCTTGCCTGCCCCGCACCCGCCGCTGGCCGTGGTCCACCTGGTCTGGTCAGGGCGACAGGAGAGTGATCCGCACTGGCCCGGCACCCGGTTTTACCATAGCTGGGCGGACTGGATCCACCGCTGCATGGAGTGGGACCACGCGGATTATGACGGCGACTGGGACGATCCAGAGGATTCTGAGTAGCGCGTTGCCCGGCTCCTACGGCAGCAGCAAGACCTTGCCTTTGGTCTGGCGCGCTTCCAGATAGCGGTGCGCGGCGGCAGCTTCGGTCAGCGGGAAGGTCTGATCGATCCGCACATCCAGCGTGCCCGCCTGCATTGCGGCGAACACAGCGCCGGCGCGTTCCAGCAATTCTGCGCGCGTAGCAATGTAGTGGGTCAGGGTGGGCCGCGTCAGGAACAGCGAGCCTTTGGCGTTCAGCACCTGCGGATCGAGCGGCGGCACCGCGCCACTGGACTGGCCGTAGAGGACCAACATTCCGCGCGGGCGCAAGCTGTCGAGGCTACCGGCAAACGTGTCTTTGCCCACCGAGTCGTAGACCACGTCCACGCCGCGCCCATCGGTCAGGCGGCGCACTTCGGGTGCGAAATCTAGCTCGGTGTAAGGGATCACCGCGTCGGCTCCCGCGCTTTCCGCTAGCGCCACTTTCTCCGCGCTACCCGCCGTGCCGATCACCCGTGCGCCGCGCGCTTTCGCCAGTTGCACCAACAGTCGCCCCGCACCCCCGGCAGCGGCATGGACCAGCGCCGTGTCGCCCGGCCCCAGGGGGTAGGTGCTGTGGCTCAGGTAGTGTGCGGTCATGCCCTGCAACATCACCGCTGCTGCCTGGGATAGCTCCACGCCGTCAGGTACGCGCACCAGCCGCGCCGCCGGCACGATGCTGTAGGCGGCATAGGCACCCGGCACCCCCGCATAGGCCACCCGGTCGCCGACCGCCAGATCGGTCACATCGGGGCCGAGCGCGTCCACCAGACCGGCGGCCTCCTGGCCCAACGTGGCGGGCAGGGCCACTTTGTACTGCCCGCTACGCCCATAGACATCAATAAAGTTGACTCCCACCGCCGCGATCCGCACGCGCACCTCGCCCGCGCCAGGTTGCGGCAGTGGCACGTCGGTGGCCTGGAACGCATCCGGCCCGCCGGGTGCTTGGATTTGCATGGCTAACATGGCTGACTCTCCTTGCTGATTGGGCAGCCCGCTGACCTCACCCCCCAACCCCCTCTCCTACGAAGAGAGG
>JALYUO010000714.1 GCA_030853735.1 Chloroflexota bacterium | reverse complement strand
CCTTTCTGCCCTGTAGCCATACCTTCCCAGTGCGTGCCGTGTTGCAGGCATTGCATAGACTAGGGCCATCAGAACTGGTCAGGGTACTTGCTGTCCCAGTCTTGCGGGGTGCGCCGCCCCGGAATAGCTTCGTAGAGTGGCGGCAAGGGCGTGCCTAACCCGATCCGCAGGGGCAAGACCGGATCGGTGTAGTCGAGCCAACCAAGTTGGCCGCGTGCAGCCCAGGCCGCCAGATCATAGCGGGCGGCATTGGCCGGCGTGGGGGGTTCGGGCGGGTCAAAGTCTGGCGTGGTGTAGTACTCCAAGTTTTGGGCGCGATTGATCCAGTCAAGAGAGCGATGATAGGTCAGCACGGTAGCTTCATCGGCGGTGAAGTAGGTAAGGGCGAAGACCGTGTAACGCGGCACAAAGCGATTGTCTTCGGTGCGACAGATAGGCAAAGCGTGCAGCACAGCATAGGTGGGCACTCCCGCCGCAAAGTAGGACGGCGTGAGATAGGGCACTTCGGCGCTGGCGTTTAAGAAGCGTTTTAGTTCTGTGGGGGTCTGCTCGTGTAGCTGGATGAACCGTTGCAGGCCCAGGAAGTGAGAGCACCAGGGCAACGGGATGAAATTGCGCGGCAAAGGATGCAACGTATGTGCCCATTCTAGAACCGGAATACCCCAAGCTTCTAACGTATAGGTATCGGCGGGTTCAGTAAAGTGTATCCCGCAGATGGGGCAAACTGCGAACATATACTGCGGTAGTTGCGCCCAGTAACGGGTGTATTTTTTCGCTTCATAGCGCAGTGTTATAAAATCTGCTCCCCGGCGCAGCGCATCATACTCAGAGGGCGAGTAATCAATCTGGAGTAGATCAAGTAATTCGGGGTAGGGGTAGTTCAACTTTGCCACAACCTCTTGGTTCCTAACTGTTTATTAGATCAGAGATTTGATGTATTTCTTGAACATCTGCCACATCGGCCCCTGATTAATCAGCCCGGTATGATTGTAGACCCATACTGTATCCAACAAATAGCGCAGATCAGCCCCTTTTTTCCGGCCTACTAACCCCTCTACGTGTGTGCCGTGTTGTACTAAGTCAGTTGCTCTCACGCCACGAATAGGCGATCTACCGTGTTGAGACAAATCAGGACCATTGGCAACAGAAGGGGCCATATTGTCTCTGTAAGCATTACTAATATCTGCTCTAACAGAGTCGTTAAAGTCAATATCATCCATGCTTGTACCAGCCGTAACCATGGCCGCAAAATCTAGGTCCGACACGGCAGCCATTGTTTCGCCGTTCGTGCCTTTTATAACGGTCCAACGCCAGCCGTTATCGCGGTCTTTATCTGTAATATTGAAGATGTTGCCGGAAGCAACGATCTTGCTTTCTTTTTTCAAACGGTCCCATATTGCTGCGCCCTTCGCCCGATTACGGACAATCGCAATCCAGTTTTCATGACCTTTTAGCCCTTGTTTGATCGCCGCTTGCATCTCCGGTGCGTGTCCTGAATCCCCACCATAAACGTCTTCCGCTTTGATGGCTTTAATTTCTTCACGGTAGGGAACATTAGGATCTCCCGCTTTAGGCAATGGATCAATACTGTTAGCAAGTCGCAGCCTGTGCCGAGTATCATAGCTTTGCGCTATCTCAGTTAGATGAGCGTCAAGCCCTGTTGCCGTATGCGGGTCTAAGGGCTGTTGTGGATCACCCTGAGTCTGATTCACCACTGTATCAATTCCATGCTGTGTCACAGCACGATCTAGCTCATCCGGCTTCATGTTGTGCTGCTGTGCTACTGTAATCAGGACGGCATTGATCTCGGCGGCCGTAAACGATGCACCCGGTTCAATGTCTGTCGCCCGTTGTGTCAGGCCATAGGTCTTGACAATCTCCTCAAGTTCCTGGGCGGTGATTTTGACTTGCTCTACCCTTCCCTGCCATGCCGCCCGTTCAGCCTCCTTAGTTTTTCCACCAATTAGCTTAAGAGTCTCTTTGTGTTGATTAAGACTAGCAACAATGTCTTTCAATCGCCTATTATTATGTTGGTCTCGCATAATATCCGGTTTTTGCAGTTCCTTATCAGCTTGACGATACAAGCCTGTGATCCACCCAACTGCTCGTCCAACTTTCTCACTTAGCCAGTCTGGTCGGGAGGCCATTTTGACCTTCGCTTGGGGGCCAAACGTAACGGTTAAGGTGTGCGTCACCCCATTCATCGTGAAAGTCTGTTTCAGCGGCGGGGCTATCGCGGATGTTGCTTTAGCATCGGTAGCAGGTGCAGTCGGTGTAGTGGCGGACCCACTAGTTGCAGGCGCGTGAAGATCGGGATGCCCTGGTGCCGCCGTCGCGGGGGTTGGGCGAGCCGGTGCCGGGTTGGTCGGGGCGGTTGCTGTTGGATGGGCCGGTGCGGCGGTAGTAGGCGCGGGGGTCGCCGTATGGCCGGCGTGGTCCGCCGCTGAGTCGTCGCCATTGGGATGGCCGTGATGGTGGGCGGCGGCTTCGTCGTCGGCAAGACCGGCGGGCGCAGCAGTCGCTGGGGTGGGTGGGGTGCCGACGCGGCCTTTGGCTTTGCCGATCAGTTTGTCTAGCAGCGCGTCAATGGCGGTGTCAATGCGGGTGCGGATTTTGGTCAGCGTGTCGTGGATCTTGCTGCTGACCCCGCCCAGGCCGACCAAGTTTGCCAGCAGGCTGAGAACCACCGACAGGCCGCTGGTCAGCACGCTCTCGATCTTGCCCGCGACTCCGTCCACCTGCCCGCCGGCGATGGCTTCCAGCGCGCCCAGCACCGCCTCGCCCAGCGCCCGCAATTGGCTCAGGCGCTCGGTCACGAATTGGAACACGTTCCAGATCGTTTGCAGCAGCTCGAAGATCGCGCCGGCGGGGGTGAACATCGCAATGATCTTGGTGACGGCGGCTCCCACGACTTTGGTGATGGCCCAGTCGCGCACGCCGTTCAGCACCAAGTCTTTCAGGTCGCCCAATTGGTCCTGGACTTCGCTCCACAGCCCCTGTAGCCCGCCTTGCACCAGCGCCGTCAGCAGCGTGCCGGCTTCATCCAGCAGCGCGCCCGCTTGCGGACCGAGGCGCTTCACCAACAGAGCGCGCAGTTGGCCGATCCCCAGGCCGAGTAATTGCAGCACGATGCTGAACACGCCGCCCGCGTCCAGTTTGTCGGGCAGTTGCAGCCCGGCTCCGCCCAGTTGGCCGAACAGCCAGTCCTGGAGGCCGGTTTGCAGATGGCTGCCGAGGTGGGCGGCGAACTGCTGAAAGCCGGCCTGTAGCCCGCGCAACAGGTTGCCTAGGAATGCGCCAGGATCGGCCACGATGCGGCCCAGCGCCCCGCCCGCTCGGTGCAAGAGAGCCACAAACGCCTCGCCCCCGATCTGACGCAGCATCTCTTCCAGGCCGGCCTGCCCGGC
>JALYUO010000387.1 GCA_030853735.1 Chloroflexota bacterium | reverse complement strand
GGCCGGCGGTCGTGCCCGCCTGGCGGGCATTGGGCGAGGTGCTGCCGCCCGCCGTTGCCGCCGGGGCCCACGCGCAAGGGCTGCAACTGCTGCTCACCCTGCCGGTGGAGCAAGAGCCGCCGGCGCTGTTGCATTTGCTGGCCTCCCCGCCGCCGTTGCTACCGCCCGATGCGCTGGCCGCCCTGCGCCTGTTGCTGAACCAGGTGAGCGTGGCTCTGCGAAACGCCCGGCTCTATCTGCAAGCCACCGCCTGGGCCCAGCGGCTGACGGCCTTGCAAACCGCCGGAGCCGCTATCGGCGCGACGTTGCACCTGGCGAGTGTGCTGGCGACAGCGGTGCAGCAAGCGGTGGAACTGGTGGGGGCGACCGCCGGCGTAGTGGCGCTCTGGCACCCGCAGGGGCGCGTCCTCACAGCGCAAGCGGCGACCCACGGCACGGGCTTGCTGGATACGGGGCGCAGCACGGCGCAGGCGGGCGAGGGGCTGGCCGGCGCGGTGGTGCGCGACCGTCGCCTGTTGCTGCGCCCCGCCGCCGCCGCGCTGCCCGCCCTGGTCGCGGTGCCGCTGCTCTGGCAGGGCGATTTGCTGGGCGTGCTGGAAGTGGAAGACGCGCAGCCGGCCCGCCTGTTCAGCGCCGAAGACCAATCGCTGCTGATGCTGCTGGGCCAGCACACTGCGGGGGCAATTGCCAACGCCCGGCTCTACGAACGGGCACAGGGCCGCTTGCACCAACTGACGGTGTTGCAGGATACTTCGCGGGCGATTATTTCGCAGTTAGACTACGACACGATCTTGCAGACGGTGCTGCGAAACGTCAGCAGCTTGCTGGGGACGCAACGGGGAGCCGTCTATATGCCGGACGAGCGCGGCAGCGGCGCAACCATCCGCACAGTCGTCGGGGTAAGCGAAGATCAGGCGCTGGAGGCGGCGCTGGTCCAGAACGACGGGCCGATTCGGCGCGTGCTGGATGCAGGGAAAACTGTGGCGGTCTACGATCTGGCCGTCGAGCTGCCGGGCGGTCGGCACCGTGGAGCCGGCGCGTTCTGTTCGCTGCTGGCCGTGCCCCTGATCAGCCAGGGGCGCGTGTTGGGCGCGTTGTGCATCTATGCGCCGCAGCCACGCTATTGGTCGCCGGTGGAGGCCGAACTGCTGCTGGTGTTCGCTTCGCAGGCGGCCCACGCCATGCAAAACGCGCTGCTCTTTGAGCGCCTGCGGGCCGAAAAAGCCACCCTGATCACCACGATCACCAGCATGAGCGACGGCCTGGTGGTGACCGACGCGGCGGGGCGCATTATCCTAGCCAACCCGGTGGCCGATGGGCTGTTCGCCGTGCCCTTCACGCGCAGCGAAGGGGAGAGCCTACTCACGCTGTTGGCGCGCTCACCCCATGTGCTGGACTATCGCGGCGGCGACCCTACCGGCGATCTGCTGGGCGTGGTGTTGGACCAGGGCATGCCCTATCGCGGCGAGATTGATGTCCGTGGCCCCACCCAGCGCACGCTGGAGTTCAGCTTTCTGCCGGTTACGCGCAGCAACGCGCTGATCACCGGCGGCTTGGCGGTGTTCCACGATATTACCGAATTACGCCGGCTGAACGATCTTAAAAGCGACTTTCTCAGCATGGTGTCGCACGAACTCCGCACGCCGCTGACCTCGATCAAGGGCTTTGTCAAGCTGGTGCTGCTGGGCGATCTGGGGCCCCTGACCACTGAGCAGCAGGAGTGCCTGGAGGTGGCCGACCGCGAAGCTGACCGCCTGAGCCACCTGATCAACGATCTGCTCGACATTTCGCGCATCGAAGCCGGCACCGTGACTTTCACTTGGGAGACGGTGGCCCCCGCCCCCCTGGTGGCCGAGGTGCTGACGATGTTGCAGCCGCAAGCCGCCGATCTGCACCTGACACTGCACGCCCAGCTGCCGCCGGCCTTGCCCGCCGTGCGCGGCGACCGCCAGCGTATCATCCAGATCCTGACCAATCTGGTGGGCAATGCGATCAAGTTCACCCCGCCGGACGGTCAGGTGTGCGTGACGGCGGCGGCAGACGGCGCAGACCTGCGCGTGCAAGTGACCGACACCGGCATCGGCATCGCCGCGCCGGCCCTGAGCCGCATCTTCGACCGCTTCTACCAAGTAGACAGCAGCCACGCCCGCGCCCGCGGCGGCACTGGCCTGGGCCTCGCCATCACGCGCCAACTGGTGGAGGGTCACGGCGGCACCATCAGCGTCGCCAGCACGCCCAGCGTGGGCACCACGGTCGAGTTCACCCTGCCCCTGGCCGCTAATGCGTAGACCGATCCTGTACAAACCGCGCGCTGCCCACCATCAGGCCACCCAGAACCAGTTGACGAAGCGGATCGTGTAGAGCGCCAGCAACAGCGCGCTCACCGCCAGCAACGGATAGGCCAGCCAGGGCCGCCGCCCAGCACGCGCCAGCAGGATGAAGGCCGGGAACAGCACCAGCACGAAGCGCGGCAGCGACAGCAAGGGGTTGTGCGGCGTGGCCGAGAACAGAGGGAACAGCAACCCCAGCGTCAGATAGAGCGCGTGTGACGGGCGCAGCCGCCCGCGCCCCCAACCGGCGACCGCCAACGCGCCGAACAGGATCAGCGTCGCCAAATAGAACCAGCTTTGCGACTCTTCTTGGTACTGGAAGGGCGTATCGCGGGCGACCTGGATGGCATTGACC
>JALYUO010000378.1 GCA_030853735.1 Chloroflexota bacterium | reverse complement strand
GCACTGCGGGCTTGCAAGGCTGCCAGCGCCTGCACATCGGGCAACTGACGTGCGTCGGGCGCACTCATGTCCAGCGCGGCAAACAAGGCGCTAGCGGCCCCCGCCAAGCGCGCCGCACGGTCCGTGTCGCCCAGCCCGCCGACCACCACGGCCAGGCCGCGCAGGCAATCGGCCATGTCCGGCTTGCGGTTCTGGCTGCCGTAGAGCTGCAACGATTCTTGGAACAAGGGGCCGGCTACTGCGGCCTGTGCTTGCGCGAGAGTGGTGCGGGCCAACGTCAGCAGCGCACCGGAGATGCCGGAGTGGATCGCCAATGCGCGCCACAGGGTCAGTCCTTCGTGGCCCAGACGCACCGCCGCGTCCCAATCGCCGCGTAGACGCGCCACATCACTCAGATCGGTCAACGCGCCCGCCATGCCGGGACGGTAGCCTAGCTGCTGGGAAACGAGCAGGGATTCGCGCAACAGATCCTCCGCCCGCGCAAAATCGCCGGTATGGAGGTCTACGGAAGCGAGATTATTGAGCGCAAAAACGAGACTGTGCGCGTCCCCCAATTCCCGCGCCACCACCAGGCTCTCTTGTAGATAGGTACGCGCCAGAGCCGGCGCATATTGCGCCAGGGCCACCAGTCCCAAGTTGTTCAGTGAGCCGGCAATCGCGGCCCGGTCGCCCACTTGGCGGCGCAAACTGAGGCTTTCGCGGTAGAACGCGCCGGAGGCCACGAAATCGCCTTGCACATAGGCCAGATTGCCGAGTTGGTTGAGGGCGAGGGCGGTCGCGGCGCGGTCGCCCAACTGACGGGCCAGGGCCAGCGTTTCCCAAGAGAAAGCGCGGGTCTGGTTCAAATCACCCTGCACGCCCATGATGCGGCTCAACTCACCGCGCGCCCGCAGCCGCAGCTCCGGCGGCAGTTGGGGCGCAGCCAGATAACCGGTCAGCCACTGCTCCCCTTCGCTCAGATAGCCACGCAGTATCCAGAACGAGGCCAGGGCCAGCGCCAAGCGCAAACCCAGCGCCGCCGCGCCGCCCACCTGGCGGCCCCAGGTCAGTGCCACGATCAGGTTGGCATGGTCGGCCTCCAGCCGCGCCACCCAGGCCGCGTGCGCGGGGGTGGCCGCGGTCGCGGCGGCGGCTTCGGCCTGGGCCAGATAAAAGGCTGCATGACGCGCCTGGAGGGCTGCCCCAGCCGGGCGTTCGGCCAACTGCTCGGCGGCATATTCGCGGATCGTCTCCAACATGGCATAGCGGGGCGCAGCGTCGTCGCCCGGTTCCTGACGCAGCAGGCTCTTCTCAGCCAGCGAATCCAGCCCGGCGCGTAAGCCGGCGATCTCCGCCGCCGGCGCAAGCACGGCCGCCGCCGCGTCCAGGCCAAAGCCACCGCTAAACACCGCCACGCCGGCAAACAGATCGGCCTCAGCGGGAGCCAGCAGGGCATAGCTCCAGCCGATAGCGCCGCGCAGGGTTTGCTGGCGGGCCGGCAGGTGGGGCAAACCCCCGCTCAGTACCGGCAGGGCGGCATGGCCCGCGCTGCCCCGCAGCCGCGCCAATAGCGGGCCGGGCGGCCACTGGGCCACGCGCGCCGCCGCCAACTCAATCGCCAAGGGCAAGCCGTCCAGCAGCAGGCAGATCGCCGCCACGTCGGGCGCATTAGCCGCCGTCAACGCAAACCGGGGATTGACCTCACTCGCCCGTGCCACAAAGACCGCCACCGCCTCCACACGGCCCAACTCGGCAAGCGACAGATCGGGTTGCAGGTCGGGCAGGCCCAACGGCGGCACGTTGAAGCGGTCTTCGCCCGCCAAATGCAAGGCTGCGCGGCTGGTCGCCAGCACTTTGAGCTGCGGAGCCTCGGCCAGCAGATCGCGGAGCAAGGCCGCAATCTCCGGCACCTGTTCCAACGTGTCGAGCACCAGCAGGGTCGGTTGCGCGCCCAGTGCGGCGATCAGGCTGGCGACCAACAGACCACTACCCGTTTCGCGCAGGCCCATCGCTTGGGCAATCGCTGCCGGCACCCGCGTAGCATCTTGCAACGGAGCCAGCGGCACAAACCACGCCCCCCCGGCAAACTGCGGCAACGCCGCAGCCGCCACCTGCAAGGCCAGCCGCGTTTTGCCGATGCCGGGCGTGCCGGTGAGCGTCAGCATCCGCACGGCGGGGTCGCGCAGGCGCGCGGTCAAAGCCGGCACCTCCAGAGTGCGCCCAATCAAGGGATAGAGTTGCGGCGGCAGGTTGTTGGGCAGTGCATCGAGAGTGGGCAACGGCGGGAAAGCCGTGGGGCGGCCAGGGCTATCCAGCTGGTACAGCTTTTCGCGGGCCAGCAGATCCCGCAGCCGTCGCTCGCCCAGGTCGCGCAGCGTCGTCCCCGCCGGCAAGGCCGCCCGCAGTGCCTCAGCGCCGGTCCACGACAACAGGATCTGCCCTGGCTGGGCCACCGCCAGCAACGCCGCCAGCCGATCCACAGCGGGGCCATAAACCCCCCGCGCATCCATGCTGCCGAGGCCACTATGGATTGCCAACGGCGCGCCGGACGTAACCCCGGCCAGCGCGGCCTGTCCGACCGCCGCTGCGCTGGGCACCACCCACGCTCGCCCGCCGCCCGGCAAGGCAAACGGCCCCTGCGCGTCGGCCGGTGGCGGGGCGGCGGACCTAGTACGGCCCTGCCCCAGCAACAGCAGCGTTTGCATTCCTGGTTCTGCCATGCGCGACGGCTCCCCCTAGCAGCGATCCTGCCGCCCGCACCAACGTCCGGGTGCAGCGTATCTTTTTGCGGACATTGGCGCGCCCACCGGCCTAACCTCCCACCTCCCTGCCCTACGCAGGAAGGGGGAGCCATCTGAGCCGCCCGCACCACGTCGTAACTGTACAGTCTAGCAAATCTGTCACCGCTGAACAACGGCGGGTAGGAGGCGGTGCCACCCGGCGATGCTGGCCTTAAGGCAATCGCCCCCGCCGGCCACCGCGCTAACCCAGAGATCGTGCTAAGGCGGGCAGCGCCGGGTGGCAC
>JALYUO010000365.1 GCA_030853735.1 Chloroflexota bacterium | reverse complement strand
CCCCCAGAGCGCTCTCCCCACCCGATACGCCTACGGGGCCGCACCTGGGGGTGCTGACTCCTCCTAAAATCAAGGTATTCGCTCAGAACGCATAAGCGCTGGGCAACGATCTCCCCTCACCCCAGCCCTCTCCCCGGCGGGGGCGAGGGAGCCGGCGCTGCTTATATGCTATAATAGTCGCATCGCACCCTACCGATAGAGAACGCGCAGGAGAACGCCCGATGGAACTGACTGGCCCCGATAGTAGCAGACTACAAGCTGCCCTGCTGGACGCTTTCCGCAGCAAGGCGAAGCTGGATCAGATGCTGAGGCCGCTCAATGTGCGCCTCAACAATATCGTGCGTGACGGCAGCTTAGAGGAGATGGTCTATGAGGTCTTGGACCGGTTCGACGCGCGTGGCAAACTGGATGATCTGATCGCCGCCGCCTGCGAAGCCAACCCCAGCAATCGGCTGCTACGCCCCTTCTGTGACGGCCTGGTGCCGCCGCCGGAACTGCGGGCGGCCTATGCCCAGCATTTGCGCGAGGTGTATGATCGGGCGGACCTGCGCGGGCTGGTGACGACGCAGCATAGCCATTTGCACGCCGTGGCGATTGGCCTGGACGACATCTATGTGCCGTTGCGGGCGGGCGTGGTGGACCACCGGCGCGTATCGTTGCGGATGGAGGAGCCGCCGGAGCGTGAGCCGGGTGAGGATACTGGGGCGACGGAGGGAGAGCGGCGGGAGCGGCGGGAGCGGGCGGCGGGGCCACTGCGGCGCGAGCGGGTGGCGGTGGATGATCTGGTGGCGAACGCGCCGGTGGCGGTGATCCTGGGCGATCCGGGGTCAGGCAAGTCTACCGCGCTGAAGCACTATGCGCTGGGGCTGTTGGCCGACCCGGCGGGGCCGTTGCCGCTGATGGTGTCGCTGGCGGCCTATGCGGCGGCGTTGGTACACGACCCTAACCTGAGCATCGAAGCCTTCGCGGCGGCGTTTTACGCGGCGCGCGGGGTGGCCGGGCTGGAGCCGTTGTTTGCCTGGGCGCGGCGCACGGGGCGGCTGGTCTATCTGCTGGATGGGCTGGACGAGGTGGCGGGCGCGCAACGCGGGCAGGTGAGCGCGGGGGTGGCGGCGCTGGCGCGGGGCCGGGGCGCGAATCGCGTGCTGGCGACCAGCCGCATCACCGGCTACATCCCGCTGCCGCTGGACGAATATGCCGAGGCGACGCTGGACCCGTTGGACGCGGCGGCCCAGGCCGCTTTCGCCGGTAAGTGGTACGCGATCTTCGCCCGGCTGCGCGGCGATACCCCGGCGCTGGCCGAGCGCACCGCCGCCGCGCTGCTGGCGGTGATCCGCGACAACCCCGGCGTGGCGAAGCTGGCTGACAACCCGCTCACGCTGACCATGCTGGCGCTGCTGTTTTTCGCGGGCAACGCCAACCTGCCACGGGAGCGGGTGCGCCTGTATGGCGAGGTGGCGCGCACGCTGATCGAGGAGTGGTGCCGGGCGCGCAATCTGGTGGGGATGCAGGTGGGCAGCACGCAGGACGAGTTGACCGTGCTGAAACGGGTGGGGCCGCTGGCCTACACGATGCACGCCGACTACCCCAGCGAGGTGATGCCGCGTGAGGCGGTGGCCCACATCCTAGCCGAGGTGGAGCGCAAGGAGCAACTGCACGGCGAAGAAGACCCGATGCCCGCCGTGCGGCTGTTTCTGGATCGGCTCAGTACCGAGGTGGGGCTGCTGACCGAGAAAGGGCCGGATCAGTGGGCCTTCAGCCACCGCACCTTTCAGGAGTATTTCACGGCCCGCCAGATCGCCCGCAGCCCCAGCAAGATGGCCGCCGAAATCGCCCACCGTGCCCGCGACCCGCAGTGGACCGAAGTGATCCGGCTGGCTATCGCCTATCACGGCAGCGTGACCGGCGACACCGAGGGTGCGACCGATCTGGTGCAAGACGCGATTCTGCACACCGACGACCCCTACGAACCCTACCTGCACCGCCACCTGCTGCTGGCCGGGCGCGTGGTCTCCGACGACCCCGGCATAGATCGCCGCGTGGCGTTGCAGGTGGTGCAGCAAATATTTGACCTGTGGCTGGATACCAACGTGGATGCGTTAGCCGAGAGTGCGGGCGAGGTGCTACGTGACCTGCTAAAAGTGCCCCATTTGCGTGACATCCTGCTAGAACAAGTGTTGAGTGCGTTAGCCGCAAATCGGTATATAGATGACTTTGGCGTGCTGGCTGAAGATGTGGCAGTGCAAGCGGCACTGCTGGGACGGATGACCGACGCGGATAGTAGTGGGCGGGAAACGGGAGCGAGAGCGTTGGCGGGGGTGGCTGGGGAAGCAGTGGTACAAGCGGCGCTGTTAGGACGGCTAACTGACGCGAGTATGTGGGTTCGGCAGGCGGCAGTGCAGGCGTTGGCGACGGTGGCTGGGGAGGCAGAAGTGCAAGCGGCGTTGCTGGGACGGCTGACCGATGTGGACAACAATGTACGGGCGGCAGCAGTGGGGGCGTTGGCGGGGGTGGCCGGGGTGCCAGAGGTGCAAGTGGCGCTGCTAGGGTTGCTGACCGACGCGGATAGTAGTGTGCGGTACGCAGCAGCGGGGGCGTTGGCGGCGGTGGCCGGGGAACCGAAGGTGCAAGCGGCACTGCTGGGGCAGCTGACCGACGCGGATAGTAGTGGGCGGTACGCAGCAGCGGGGGCGTTGGCGGCGGTGGCCGGGGAACCGAAGGTGCAAGCGGCGCTGTTGGGGCGGCTGACCGACGCGGATAGTAGTGTGCGGTACGCAGCAGCGGGGGCGTTGGCGGCGGTG
>JALYUO010000330.1 GCA_030853735.1 Chloroflexota bacterium | reverse complement strand
AACCGCCTCCTACCCGTATCCCAAGATCCCGCTAGGACCAGCCCTCAGAGATTTTAGTGGAGGACGGGGCCGTTCAGGGCGCAGGGGCAGTAGGCGGCGTGAGGAACTGCGGCACCTGTAAACGGAGCTAGGGCCGCCAGCGGTAGCACAGGCCGGGCGAGCAGTGCCTGGGCGACGCTCACACCCAGGTTGCGCTTGTCCAACGGATTGAACGGCGGCTCGTCCGGCACCTAGCACTGCTCCGGCGGGGCGAGACGGGCGTGGAGGCTGGTAGCTAACACCTGGGCCAACGTGACCGGTACGGCGTTGCCCAGTTGCCGCATACTCTCAGTCCAGGAGCCGGTGAAGCAATAGGCATCGGGAAACGTTTGCAAGCGTGCGCTTTCGCGGACGGTGAAATAGCGCACCCGGCCGTCGGGCGCAGCTAAGGTGTTTTCGCCGCCCGGCACGCCATGATCACCCGCTTTGAGCGTCTTGGCCGGCTCATCCAGCAGGCTACCGGTATGGCCGGGGTAGGAGCGTGCGCCCGGCACAAAGCGATGATTGGAGACGGCCTGTGCCGCCGCGCTCAACGGATCGGGCAGATCGGCCAGCGCGTCACGCACGGTGCGCCAGGGCGGGAGCGGCGGCGGGAACAGGCTAGCGCGCAACCGGGCGACCCGGCTTTGCAGGGCGGGGGGCATCAGGGGGCGATCTCGCCGGGCGATTTCGTGCCGCTCCCAGTAGGCACTCGTCACCCACTGGCTCCACAGCAACGCATCCAGCGCATGAGTGGGCGCGGGAAAGGCCCAGTCCAACCCCAGATCGCGGCGTAGACCCACCAAGATGACCCGCTCCCGCTTTTGCGGCACACCATAGTCGGCAGCGTTCAAGGAACGGAACACGACCCCATAGCCGAGGTCCGTGCAACTACCCGCTGTGTGATAGCCTTCCAAGCGCCCCAAGTGGTCAAGCCAAGATTCGCCGGGGCGTGACAAAAACGCGGGATAGGTCAATTGCAGCAGAATGTAGGCGAAATAACGGGCAAACGATTGCCGCAGCAGACCACGCACGTTCTCAAACAGAAAAGCGCGGGGCTGCAACTCGCGCACCGCCCGCACCGCCTCTGGGAACAGATCGCGACTGTCACGGGGGCCGGCGTGCTTGCCGCCCAGCGAAAACGGCTGGCATGGTGGCCCGCCGGCCAGCAGATCAAGGCCCACCGGCAACGTCGCATAGTCGAAGGTCCGCACATCGGCTTCCACCAACGGCCAATCGGCAACCGGGGCACCCGCACGTCCAGCGTTGGCGCGCAAGGTCGCGCAGGCGGCGCGGTCGCGTTCGATCACCGCGTGGTGGCGAAACCCGGCCCCGGCGATGCCCATTGCCAAGCCCCCGACTCCGGTAAATAATTCGACCGATTCCATACGCTTCCTCTCGTTAAACACCATGTTCGCGGCACTATAGCACGCACCTCACGGGTGGGTCAAGGGGCTTAGTAGCCCAGTCCTAGCGTCGCCATGAGCCAACGCCAAGCCAGGAAGAGCGCCATGCCGATCACGATGGTCAGCAGCAGGTTGCGGCTACGCCAAGCCACGAGGAACGTGACGATGCCCGCCACCAGTGGGCTGTTGGTGGGGCTGATCTGCACCTGATCGTGCTGAAAGACGAGCGCGGGGACAATGATCGCGGTCAGCACGACGGGCGGCACATAGTTGAGCGCCCGCAGCAGGCCCGCCGGCAAGGTCAGCCGGCCAAACAGCGCCAGCGCCGGGTAGCGCACCGCCAAAGTGACCAGCGCCATGCCGCCGATGATCAGCGCCTCGTTCATGGCGCGGTCTCCCCTGTGTCTGCGGTAGCGGGGACCGGCGGGCGGCGCGTTTCGGCCCACACTCCCGCCGCCACACCCAATAGGGCGGTGACGATCAGCCCCAGCTTGTTGGGCCAGCTATAGGTCAGCACCGCGCAGAGTCCGGCCACTACCACCGCGATCAGGATCGGGCGCGTGCGAACAAACGGCACCAACAGCCCGATGAAAGTCACGATCAAGGCAAAGTCCAGCCCCCAGCTTTGCGGGTTGGCGATGCGCTGGCCGACGAGTACCCCGATCAGGGTACAGGCTACCCAGTTCGTGTACATTGCCAGGGCCGAACCGAGATGATACCAATGCTTATAGGGGGAGCGGTCGGGCTGCCGGTAGCGCGTCACGACCACGGCAAACGTCTCGTCGGTGAGCCAAAAGGCGAGCGGCAGCAGCCAGCGTTGCGGTAAATGCTTGAGGTAGGGCGCAAGGGTCACGGCATACAAGACATGGCGTAGATTGACCACCAACGTGGTCAGAATAATGAGGGCGGCGCTGGTGCCGGCGGCCAGCAAATTAATCCCAATAAACTGGGCCGAGCCGGCAAACACAAAGGCCGACATCGCCAGCGCCCCCAGCGGCGACAAGCCGGCTGTCGTGGAGAGCGCGCCAAAGATGATGGCGAACGGGATCGCACCGACGATAAGCGGCAGGGTCGCCTGAGTACCGGCCCAAAACTCACCCCGGCGCGTGGGCGCAGGCAGCCCACTCATAGCGCCGCCAGAGGCACCCAAACGGTGAATATGCTAGCCTGCTCTTCGCTGCGGGTCACGGCAATGGTGCCTCCATGCAGCGTGACGATCTGCCGGAGGACACAACGATCTAGGCCAATGCGGCTAATTTGCTCAGACACCACGTTGGGTGCGCGATAAGAGTGGTCGAACAGGGGCGGCAGGGCAGTGGAGAGATTCATGCAACGCTACTCCTGCAAAGCGGCGATGATAGTGCGGCAAAAATCGCCCAGGTCGGCGGGCGTGCGCGAGGTGATCAGGTTGCCGTCGCGCACCACCGGCGCGTCCACGTAGGTCGCGCCCGCGCCACGTAGTTCCGGTTCCAGGCTGAAAAAGCCGGTCACCGTGCGGCCCATCAACACGCCCGCCGTCACCAGCACCCAACCCGCGTGGCAGATGGCGGCGACAATCTGGCCTTCTTGCGTGGCCTCGCGCACCAAGCGCACCAGCGCCGGATCACGCCGCATCCGGTCAGGCGCATAGCCGCCGGGGATGATCACCGCATCGAAGTCGGCGGCGCGCACCGCACTCGCGGCCTGGTCGGACCGGTTGGTCAGGCCGGCTTTGCTGCGATACTCGTGGTCGCCTTGGGGCGCGACAATCGTGACCGTGGCCCCGGCCTCGCGCATCCGCAGGTTGCAGTAGATAAACTCCTGCTCATCATAGTTATCTTCGGTCAGGATGGCGATCCGCTTGCCGCTCAGTTCCATCAGGTAGCTCCCTCGTAACCCCAGCACCCGCTAAGGCGTAGATTATCACAGTCAGTGTCATGCGCTTATTATACCATGCACACCTGTCGGATGTCGGCAGAGCAAACAAAAGGAGCGGAAGGATGAACCTAACGGCTCCCCGTGCGGGGCAAGATCTAGAGTCGCAGGCAGGCCGCGGCAGCCAACTCGAACAGGGTGGCGCGCACGGCATGGCGCGTCCAGCTGCGTGAGTCCCAGGTGGCTCCGCTGAGATCGTCGCCGCCGTAGAGGATCTGGGCGAAGGGCACGCCGCGAAACTGGGCCACGGCGAAGAAGGCAGCGGCCTCCATGTCTACCGTCAGGCAGCCTTCCGCACGGCGGCGGGCGATCTTGGCGGGCGTTTCACGGTAGATGGCATCGGTGGTCCAGGTGAAGCCGGTCACGTAGGCTAGGTCGCGCTCACGCAGCACGGCCTCGATGGCGGCCACTGCGGCGGGGTCGGCGGCCACGGTGCGCGCGGGCGGCAGATAGTGGTAGGAGGTGCCTTCGTCGCGCACGGCCTGGGTGGGCACGACCAGATGGCCGACTGCCACCTCCGGCACCAGCACGCCCGCGCCTCCGCAAGCGATAAACTTGCGGCAGCCCAGTGCGATAATCTCTTCCAGCATTCCCGCCGCCAATGGCGCGCCCACGCCGGGATGCGCCAGCGCCAGCCGCCGCCCAGCCACGGTCAGTTCATAGACCGGATGCTCACCCATCTCGCTGCGCTGGATCGCCAACGGACGGGCCACGCCTTGCCCCACCAAGTCGCTGATCACATCCTGAAAGAAGCACAGCACGCAATGCTCCGGCATATCGCGTGGCGCGGTCAGGCGGTGCGGCTCCAAGAAGGCGTGCGGATCAGAGTCCCATTCGAGGATCGGGTAGGGTTGGTCCAGCATAAAGGCTGCTTTCTCCCCTGGCGGGTGGCACAATCGGGGTCTCTTCCCGTATCATAGCACAGAGTACCGACCTAAGCAACGGAGCACCAGCCGCACCATGCCCACCACCCGCATCCAGCTCTCCATCATCATCGTCAGTTGGAACAGCCGTGCCCTGCTGGATGCGTGCTTGCGATCCGTGGGCGGTGGGCCGTGGGCCGTGGGCCGTGACGCGAGCGCAGAAACTATAGCGAAAGTTACGGTTGGAGAAGTGCAAGACTTCGCATCTATAATCACCACGGCCCACGGCCCACCGCCCACCGCCCACCGCCCACCGCCCACGGAACTCATCGTCGTGGACAACGCCTCGCCCGACGGGACGGCGGCGTGGCTGCGGACGGCGTGGCCGGCGGTGCGGCTGATCGCCAGTGCGACGAACCTCGGCTTTGGCCGGGCGAATAACCGCGGCATGGCGATAGCGCGGGGCGACTGGCTGCTGCTGCTCAACCCTGACACGGTGGTGCAACCCGGCGCGCTAGACACGCTGCTGGCCTTTGGCGATAGCCACCCGGCCGCCGGAGTGATCGCGCCGCGCTTGCGTTATGGCGACGGATCGTTGCAACGCAATGCCTTCCGCTTCCCCGGCCCGCTGCAAGTCGCGCTGGACGTATTCCCGTTGCACCCACGGCTGCTCGAAAGCCCGCTCAACGGGCGCTATCCCGCCGAAAGGCAGGCGGATGCTGCGCCGTTTCTGATCGACCACCCGCTGGGCGCGGCGCTGCTGGTGCGGCGGGCGGTGGTAGACACGGTGGGCGGCTTCGATGAGGGCTTTTTCATGTATGCCGAAGAGGTAGACTGGTGCCGCCGCATCCGGGCTGCCGGTTGGGAGATTTGGCAGGTGCCCGCCGCTGAAATCGTCCATCTAGCCGGGCAAAGCACACGCCAGCGCGCCGGGCAAATGACGGTCGAACTCTGGCGGGCGCGCTATCGCTACTTCGCCAAGCACCGGGGCCGCGCGGTGAACCGGGTGGTGCGCGGGCTGGTGCGCCTGGGCATGGTTCGCAAGGCGCTGGCGGTCACATGGGACCAAGCACGCGGGCGGCTGACCCCTGGCGAAGCGCGCGCCCTGCGCCGCACCTACGGCGCGGTGTTCCGCCTGTGAACGTGGTCCCGCGCCTGTCGGTGGTGGTCCTGGCGCTCGACGAAGCCGCCCACTTGGCTGCTTGTCTGGCCGCCGCCGCCGCCTTGATCGCGCCGCCGGCGGGCGAGTTGGTGGTGATTCTGGACGGGCGGGCCACGCCGGCGGTCGAACGGGTCGCCCGCCGCCACACGGATGCAGTCTGGCGCATCCCCTTCGTCAACTTCTCGGCCCAGCGCAATCACGGCCTCGCCCATGCCCACGGCGACTGGGTGCTGTTCCTTGACCCCGACGAGCGCGTAACTCCCGCCGGGGTGCGCGAAATCCAGACGGTGCTGGCGGACCCCGGCGACAGCGCGGGCTACTGGGTGGCGCGGCGCACCTTTATGTTCGGCCACGAAGTGCGTCACGCCGGCTGGTGGCCCGACCACCAACTGCGCCTGCTGCGCCGCGATCTGGCGCGCTACGACGAGAGCCGCGCCGTCCACGAGGTCGCACAGATTCCCGCCGCGCAGCAGGCGTATCTCCACGAGCCGTTGATCCATTATAACTATCGTCGCTGGGGCCAATTCACGGCCAAGCAACGCGCCTATGCCGCTTACGAAGCGCGAGCTTTGCACGCCGCCGGGGTGCGCGCCAAACCGCAGAACTTTGTGCTGCAACCCTTGCGCGAGTTCCGCCGCCGCTTCATCACGCTGGCCGGCTGGCGCGATGGGCCGTTGGGCCTGGTGCTGGCCGGGGCGATGGCCTACTACAACCTGCGGATGTATCTGCACCTCGCGCGCGGTGCGTGATCCGTGCTATAATGCGACCGCACGCCTGCCGTTGGCGCAGCAGGCCACTCTTTTCTTTGCCCGGATCGGTACGATACTATGGATGTCCCCACCAGCACCGCCGGTGTGCCGGGCCATGATCTGACCTTCCTCTTTGCCGACATTGTGGGCAATACGCGGCTGTGGGAAGAATATCCCGCCACGATGGGCCGCATCCTGGGCCAGTAT
>JALYUO010000195.1 GCA_030853735.1 Chloroflexota bacterium | reverse complement strand
GGCGGGCGCTTCAGCAGGCACTTCGGCGCGATAGGTGTTGCGGGCGGTGCCGGCGGGCAGGGGCAGCGGGGTCGCATCGGCCGGCGGGCGGGGCGCGTCGTGGGTCATGGCCTGGCGCTGGTCGAGGTCTTCGATGTCTTGGGTGAAGATTTCGGACAGGCCGGCCACACGCAGCACGGCATCCACCTGGGCGCGCTTTTCGCAGATTTTGATCGTGTTGTTGACCGTCCAGCCCTCACGCTCGGTCAGGCTGGCCGCGCCGCGCCCTTCGCCGATGATGTTGCCGTGGCTATCCATCAGGCGGCAGATGTAGGCGAACAGGCCGGGCGGGTTGCCGGCCATCGCCAGCGTGGCGCGGTCGGCGCTGAACTTGGGGCGCAGTTGCAAGAGCAGGCAGATGCGCTCGGCTCCCGGCTTGAACAGGCTGGGCTTGCTTTCGCGCCCGTTACTAGTGATGGTGCCGTAGTCGGTGCCGGATTTCAGTTGGCGGCTGATAAACTCGCGGATGATGTCGCGGCGCGCTTCTTCGGCGGCGACGATCTCGCGCAACGCATCGGGTGCGATGGTCAGGATCGATTCGCTGGGGGCGGGGCTGGGGTCTATGGGTTGGGACACGGCGGGGTCTCCTGCCGCCGGGGGGGGCGCGTCCGGCGGGCGGTTCTCTAAGGTCTCATCGGGGTCTCGGTCGGGACTGCTGGTTGGGTCACTGGTGGTGCGGCGGGGCATCGCGGGGTTCCTCTCTGGTGATCAGGCTGCTGGTCTTATTATAGCCTATGGGACGGGGGAGCGAAATGCGGCAAGGCTTTTTCGATCCGCGCAGGTTTTTGTTTTTGATCCACAAAGGCCACGAAGAGTTTTAATCCGCGAAGAATCACGAAGAACGAGTGTAGCCACGCTCACTATAAGGGAGTAGCTCTAGCGTTTCCACTAGGGTTCTGACAATGCGAACCTTAAACGTAGAGGCCGGGTGTTTAGCCCGACCTCGAAGATTATATTAGACTTCAGCGTAACTTAGAAGTAGGTATAGCCTTCTGGCACTGCGGTCGGTGTTGGTTGGCCGGGATGAGAAGGCACAGACAGATGGGCCTTGATATTCAGTTCTTGGCCTTTACGAGATAAAACAATCTGTACCGCATCTCCCGGCTTCATGCTTGAAAAGGTTTGGTGAGCAGTTTGCATCGCAGTAACTGGTGAGGTTACTACAGCCGTACCCAGCACTTTAATAATATCACCCACTTGTAGGCCTGCTTGTTCAGCAGCACTTCCGTGTTCAATGTCAATTATCATTAGGTTCTGATCAACAACAACACCAAGTTGCGGCGGAATTTCGAGGTAATCGTTCGTCACAATGACGTGCGATTTTTGATTACTTGAAATCGGGAACACGATTACCGCTCCAATAATCAGCAGCATCGCAACTATCCATGCACCTGCTAGCCGAGATAAATTCTTAGATTTTAGTAATTTCAATTCTGGCATCCTCCTGGCTCTGGTTGTGGCCCAGCATAGCCTAGCTGATATAGATAATATTGCCCATTTGTCACATCCTGGTCAATAAATCGTGTTGTTCCCATGGGTAACTGACCCATTAAGTAGGACGAATTACCATAAAAACTGTGGCAAAGCCCGAATGAATGTCCTAACTCGTGACGAAGTATGCTTTTAAGATCAACGTAGTTAGAGGGTATTGTTTTAGCTTGTGTTCCATCATAAAAAGGAATGCCGGTGCTAGTATTTAGAGTTATTTGAAATTGGACCAATCTTCCACCAGAAATATATTTTGCTGTAGCTGCATAACAACTAGGGTTGGGGCAACCTGGATTACCAGCATAAACATAATTACTGGTACATACTCCACAACCCGCTCCTGAAAAGGAGAATTGGTGATTGGGTATTGCATTCCAGTTAGACACGGCAGTAGTAAAACTACCTTCCCAACCAATATTTTGATTTTTAAAGGTGGAATCTAACCAGTAAGAAGTAGAGTTACCTGACCAGCGATAATCCACTGTATAAGCATACGCATTTTGGCGCGTGAGAAACATACTTACCGTTATTGCTAATGCAACTACGATAATTGGCATGAATACCCGTAATCTTGATAAGAGGTTCATTATGATACCGATCTCCTATTCTTGACTACACTCGCAGCTATTTACTCCTCGGTTAATCTACACTGCTATCAAGCACTTTTTCGCATACCTCATTCTAGCAGATTTTTAGATTAATCTCAAGCCTTAAATCCGCGAAGGCAGGGGCTAATTCATTAGCCTACTACACAGGTGTGAACCGTGCCCACGCTGGAGGTTCGGCTACTTGGTCACTCGCCACTGCTGGGCTGCAAAACACTAGCTCGTAACGATGAACGGATACCAGAAAACGATCATTCATACAATACCTACGCCACTGGCTAGGTTGGGTCTGCGTTAGTGCGTAGAGGTGGACAAAAAATTAAAGTAGGTCTGAGTGCGGAGGCTCCCCATTTAATTTCCCGCCGTTTCCGCGCACGGATTCTACGTAGCTTGTCCCGATCCCGCCCAGCGCCCTGAAATTGGCGTAGGTATTGTCATAGTAAGACAATGAATAGCCCCTGCCGCGAAGGGGCACGAAGAACGATAGGTTTTGATCCAAGAAGAACACGAAGGATCACGCAGCCCGGCGGGTTTGATCTGCGAAGAACGCGAAGGGGTGCGAAGAACGACGGAGGATGATCCGCGAAGGGCGCGAAGAGGAAAGGCTTGATCTACGGCTGTAACGTATCTACCTAGCCCATCGTAAGAGTAGGCGAAAGGAGTTTATGCCAATGTGGGAGTATTTGAGCCTCTATGCGGAGCGCGAGAAACAGGAAACCTTTCGGATCAAGCATTACCCAGAGCCGGGGCAGTTCGTGCCGGAGGATAGCCTGCTGGCCCAGTTGGGGGCGGAGGGCTGGGAGTTGGTGGCGGTGGTGCCGGCCTATGGCGGCGGCGGCAACAACGTCAACCACCAGTTATATTTCAAGCGGCCGGCGCGGGAGTACGACCATCCGACCACGCGGCTGGCGGTCTGAGGACACTTTCGGGAGACACCGCCCCCTCCTACGCAACGCGGGCGTGGCCGGTAGGGCCACTATATCCTTTCCATAACACAAGAGGAGTTCGCACTGGATGTGTCAGAATCCAGCGCCCGCATCCGTATGGAGTTGGCGCAGTAGAGCGGCGGGGTGATCACCACTGCGTTTGTCACGATCTTGCGTACCCGCTTACCGTGGCCCGCATAGACGAAACCAATCGTCGCACTTGCTCTGCACTTGGTCATGCCCTTAACGCAGGAACTCGCGAGGCTAGAAGTAGTTTCAATGTACCGGCCGTGACGGCTCCGACGACCAGCCCGCCGGCCAGCCACCCCAGGACCATGGCCGGCTCGTAGCCGGGGCCCGCCCCGTCCTGGACACACCCCAACGTATGGCAGATGGGTCCCCCCAGCGCCCCGTAGACGAGCCAGCACACCGCGCCGCCCAACGCCCACGCGAGGGGGGTGGTGACAATCCACCACCCCGCCCGCCGCGTCACGCGCCGCAGCACCACCCACTGCGCGACCCCGACCGTCCCGCCGACCACCGCCCCCAGCAGGGCCGCCACTTGGCCCGTCACCGCAATCGCCGTCGGCGAATGCAGCTGGGGGTCGGGGATCCAGGCATTGGCCGCACGCAACGCAGTCAAGACCGGCAGTTCGAGGCCCCCACTCACCGTCCAGCCCAGGATCATCGCGAGGAGCGTCGCGGTGACCCAGCCCCGCACGGGTACTGCCTGCCGCCGAAAGAACTGCCGTTGACCGAAGCCGGCCAGGAGGCCCGCGATCGCACCCAAGGTGAGCCCAGGGAGGGCCGCCAGCACCGGATAAGTGATGTCCCACTCATTCGATGTCAGCGCCCAGGCCCCCAACATGGTACTCTGGCTGACCCCCGGTGCCCAATGGATCGCCCAACCCGCCGTGAGGGTTAGGATCCAGAGGGCCGCATCCGGCACGTTGGAGTTGCGCCCGCTGGTCCGCATGGGTTTACCGGGCAAACTAGGGTCGCGCAGGTTCCTTATCACTTCCAGAAGTTTTCCAAATAAGGTTCTACCACTGGATCTACATTCTCCTCGCTGTAGGTGTGTCTATTCGGGAGGTCATATAGAAAGGGAATGCCGAGAAGATCGTCCTCTATTGCTCTATAGACTGCGTTTTGCGCTATTGCCTGGTTCTGCAATAACGCAAAACGCAGCCTGTTGAATTAAAGCGAGGGAAACTACCTACCTGGGTCAGAGTAGGTATCCGGCCTACGGGGTAAATTTTGCGCTATTGCCTAGTTTTGCCTATATGAGACTTAAGCACACAAAACCTCAAAGAGCCGAATCGCTTTGCCGCAAGCGCAAAAGTCGCCATTCCACGTAGCTGATGAGCAAAAGTACGACCAGCACAGAGAGTACAGCACCCACCATTATGAGAGGAACCAGGAAGTTTGCCTCTTGTGGTAACCCTAGTAATACAAGAGAACCCGCTAAAAGCGTACCGCCATACCATGGGAGGAACGGTATGAATGTGACCGCTTGGAAGATCAAAGCTTCCTGTGTACTCTGACTTGTCGTGGATCCCGGCGATAACAGATTAGCGATCATCAACAACACAGACATCAGAACTAACCAAGCAATAGCAGAGAACACTATATCAGGTAACAGTATAGGCAACTGTGTGGTAAACCGAACCCGAGGCTGTAGGCGGCGGTAGCTTCTAGCTGCATACAAGACTAACAACCCGTAAATAGGAACGGCCAACAGAAGGGGGGAAAGAGTCATATGTTCCTCCGGACTTAATCCGCACGACTGTAGAATTGCTATCTCACACTGATAAGGTGTATACGAGATTTGACGCACTTGTGGTGTCAACAGATTGTGGTCGAATTTCCCCGCTAAAGTTGTAAGAGCGTGTTAAAAAAGCTGCCTGACGGCGAAATCTGCTAGGCACAAATCGCGAACTTTTTCAACACGCTCTAAGTCGGCACTACGCACGAACTCTGCCTTAGCACGGCGTTACATTGGTGGCCTGTTGCATTGGCAAAGTTGCCAACTCAGAACTCAGAACTCGCGTCTAGCGGCCATGGCAGACTTTGTATTTGCGGCCACTGCCGCAGGGGCAGGGGTCG
>JALYUO010000233.1 GCA_030853735.1 Chloroflexota bacterium | reverse complement strand
CCGCCATGTCGTGGCCGCCCCCAGCACAATCGTCGCTGCCCAGCCGAGCGCGGCCACCGCCGACCCGCTTCCTGCTATCGGCGGCCCAGCCGCGACGGCGACATTGGATACTGACAGCACCGACAGTGTGCCGTTAGCAACGGATGGAGCCGCACCGCCAGACGCGCCCCCGTTGCCGACCCCCACGCTGGAGCCGGTGCCGGTGCGGGTCGTCCCACAACGGCGGCTGGCCCGGCGGCTGGGCTGGGCCGTCAGCGCGGCGGGCATTCTGCTGTTGCTCGGCGGCATCGCCAGCCTCACCTTGCCGCGCTATTTCCAGGTGCAGGCCAATGCCCGTGCCGTCTTTGAAGAGATGTATACGCCGCAGGCACAAGCCGGACGCGAAGCCGCCGCCGCTACGGCCACGGACGAGCTGTACATTACCCCCGGCTACATCAACCTGCCGACCTTGCGCTATCTGGCTCCCGCCGCCCAGCCGATCCAGTGGCAGGGCATGGAGCAATTGCCGTTGCCGGATCATGGTCGCCCGGTGACAGTGATCCTCGACCCGCCGCTGGCCGCTGACATGGCCTCGTTCCAAAAGTTCTATCCGCACGCGCAGATCGTGCTGTTCCATGCGCCCAATGATGCCGAGGCGCTGGTCTACACCATCCATATTCCGCTGGCCGACATCAGCGCGGTGCGCGGGGTGCGGGCCGGCTTGCGGGTAGCGGGCGCGCCCGCCCCGACTGATCAGACGCTGCCCGGCTTCGCCTTCGATTGGGGCGCGGCGGGCCAGCCCGGCACGGTGCGCTTGGCGGCGACCCTCCAGGTGGCGAACTTTGCGCCCTACACCTTCCAATGGAACCCCGCCGGCCCCCCGGTCAGCGATAGCCTGCGCGTAGACGGCTATCCGATCAGCGCCGGCCAGCCGATCACGCTCGGCATCGGCTTGCATACCCTGGTGGCGACCGACACGGTGCAAACGGCCACTGGACGGGCCGAATTGCTGTGGGCACCCGCCGGCACGCCACCGCAGGCGTTGCCCAGCGCCAACCTGTACGATCCCCGCCGGGTGGAGCCGCGCGGCCTGACCGGCTTCTATCGCTCCGGTGCCGACACCAGCAGCGCGCCCGTCAGTGTTCATGTAGATCGTGTTGTCGCCTACTACTTCCACAATACGGTGTTGCTACGACCCTATAACGTGGATTGGCTGGGCAAGCTGTATATTCCCACCGCCGGTATCTATGCGTTGGGCACGGAACAGATCAGCCAGGCCCAAATCTGGCTCGACGGCACCCAGGTGGTAAACAACAGCCAGCCAAACGCGCTGGTTGAAACGTCGCTTAACCTGACCGCCGGCCTGCATGATTTCCGCGTGCATTATGCCGACTTGGACCCTTACTCCCATATGTATCTCTACTGGACCCCGCCCGGCTACCCACGCAGCATCATTCCCGCCGCCTTCCTCTTGCCTCAGCAAGGCAGCTACCCGACTACACCGGAAAGTGGTCCCTGGCCGACGCTGGCCGAGTCGCAGGCGCGCCGGCCGGTCGAAGGGGTGGCGGCACCCCCGCCGTCCAATCTGCCGCCTGCGGTTGCCGTCCCGCCGCCGGCTGCCCCCGCCGTGGTCGGCACGCCGCTGCAACCGCGCCTGTTGCTAGGCAGCGATACGCCGCTATTGCACCCACGAGGCGGCGCGGTGGACACAGCGGGCAACTACTACATCTTCACCGAACTCGACAGCAAAATCCACAAGTTCGGGCCGGACGGCAAAACGCTGACCAGTTGGGCTGTGCTGAACAAAGACGGCAAGCCCTTGACCGAAGGCTCGGATATGTTCCTGCGCGACGGACAACTCCATGTCCTTGATGCGGGCACGTCCGATCTGCTGGCCTACAGCCTCGACGGCCAGCCCGGCGACCGCCTGCACTTGTGCGAGTGCTTCAACCCGCGCAGCATCACGCCGAGTGCCGACGGCAACTACTGGCTGGCCGATACAGGCAACAACCGGCTGGTGAAAATCAGCCCGGCGGGTAAGCAGATCACCACGCTGGGCGAGAAGGGCAACAATCCCGGCCAGTTCGCCGAACCGGCCGGCGTGAGCGAAAGCTCCGACGGCACGCTCTATGTGGCCGACAACGGCAATCATCGCATCCAGAGCTTTTCGGCGCAAGGCTCGCCCCTAGCGCACTGGGACGTGGGCGAGTCTATCGCCCGCGACGGCGACCGCGTGCTGGCCGAACCCGGCGGCACGGTGCTGGTCAGCCAAGTCGCCGGCCAAGCGTTGGTGCGCTACGACAAATCCGGTAAAGAACTGGGCCGCTGGGTCTACACCCGCAACGGCGCGGTCCTGATCCCCGGTGTGCTGGCCCCCGCGAAGGATGGCGTGCTGGTGCTGCTGCTGCGCGATAATGTGGCCGGGGTGTTCGCGCCGTAGCCGACCTCACCCCCACCCCCCTCTCCTAAAGGGAGAGGGGGAGATGACGGCGGTGCCGCCGGCCGGCGGCAGAGTCGTGACTGCTAGACTCCCTCGCTCTGCTTAGGGGAGGGGTTGGGAGTGAGATCGGCGGGCGCGTATAGCCGCCCACTGCTTCTGACTGCATAGACTCCCCCTCCCTCTTTAGGGGAGGGGGGTGGGGGGAGAGGTCGGTCGCCAATATGGTATACTGGACTGATCCGGCTGCTGCCGGCTGCGCTACGGCTAGAACTCGCAAAGGAGACAGATGACCGCACCGACCAAAGGGCGGCCCCGCCGGCCCCGTTCGCCCATGACCGACCCGCGCGTAATCGTGGTGATGCCGGCCTATAATGCGGCGCGCACGCTCGAAAAAACCTACGGCGATCTGCCCAAAGACCAGGTCTACGAGGTGATCCTGGTGGATGATGTTTCGTCGGATGAGACGGTCGAGGTGGCCGGCAAGCTGGGCTTGAAGTGCCTGGTCCATGTACAAAACCGGGGCTACGGCGGCAACCAAAAGACCTGCTACCTGGAAGCGTTGCGCGACGGCGCGGACATCGTGGTGATGTTGCACCCCGACAACCAGTATGATGCCACGCGCGTGCCCGCCATGATCGCGCCCATTGCCGAGGGCCGCGCCGACATGGTGCTGGGATCGCGGCTGCTGGGCGGGCCGCAAGCTACGCTCCAGGGCGGGATGCCGCTCTACAAGTTCATCAGCAACCGCTTCCTGACCACGGTCGAAAACCTGACCTTCGGCACCCATCTGTCGGAGATGCACACCGGCTACCGCGCCTATAGCCGCCGCCTGCTGGAAACGATCCCCTTCCTGCTCAACTCAGACGATTTTGTGTTCGACAGCGAAGTGATCGCCCAGACGGTCGCTTTCGGCTTCCACATCGTCGAGGTGCCGGTGCCGACGCGCTACTTCCCTGAAGCCTCCTCGGTCAACTTCCGCCGCAGCGTGACCTACGGCCTCGCCACGCTGAACGTCGCCCGGCGCTTCCTGTTCCACAAACTCGGTATCCGTCGCTACCCCCTGTTCCGCAAACGCCTGCGCGATGTGCTGGCGAAGCATTATCATGCGGGCGTGTTTCGCAATGCGTGAGCGGTGGGCGGTGAGCGGTGGGCGGTGGGCGGTGAGCGGTGGGCGGTGGGCGGTGGGCGGTGGGCGGTGAAACGTACCAATGTAATAGATGTGCTTGAGTAGCGTAAATCAGTATGGATACCTCGCGCTGCCTTTCCTAATTTCACACGGCAGATATACACGATACGGCTCACGGCTCACGGCTTACCGCCCACGGCTCACGGCTCACCGCCCACGGCTCACGGCTCACGGCTCACGGCTCACGGATTAGCTGGGGAGACAAAGCGGTTGCTCAAAGATAAAAAGTTCTGGCTCGGAGTCATCATTAGCGTGGTCAGCCTTTATTGGGCGTTTCACGATGCAAACTTTGCGGACATTGGCGATGCGCTGAGGCAGGTGCAATATTGGGCGCTCATCCCCGCATTGGCGCTCTACTTTGCCGGCGTGTGGGTGCGGTCCATCCGCTGGGGCGTGTTGCTCTCGCCGCTCCGCCCCGGTATTCGCCCCTACAGCCTATTCCGGGTGCTGGCTATTGGCTATATGGGCAACGATATCCTACCGGCGCGTCTCGGCGATGTACTGCGCGTCTACGTTCTCAGCCGACGCGAAAATATCACCAAAAGTGCCACCCTGGCGACGATTCTGGTGGAGCGGATTTTAGATGGGCTAACCATGCTCGGCTTCCTGGCTGTGTCGGCGCTGTTTATCACGCTTAACGCCGAAATGACCAACGCCCTGCGCGTGTTCAGCGTGGTGTTCCTCGTCGGCTTGCTGGTGTTTGTCGCGCTGGCCGCCTCGCCGGAACGGATCACCACGCTGATCCAGATCCTGTTGGGGCGTAGCCCGCTGGGCCGCGTCATCCCAGAGGCATTGCACGCCCGCGCCTTGCATATCACCTCCTCATTTGTTACGGGGCTGGCGGTGTTGCGGAGTTGGCAGGGAGTGGTCAGCCTGTTGGGTCTCTCGGTGGCCGCCTGGTCGGCAGAGGCCGCGATGTATTATATTATCGGCGCGTGGGGCTTTGGCTTCAGCCTGCCGATCCACGCCTACACTATGACCACGGCGGCGGCCAACCTGAGCACGCTGGTGCCGTCATCGCCCGGCTTCATCGGGGTGTTCGATGGCGTAGCGAAAACGGTGCTGGTCGGCTTATTCCCCACCCTCATTAACATTAACCAGGCGCTCAGTTATGTGGCGGTTTTACACGCCACGCTGCTCTTCCCGGTCACGGCGCTGGGCCTCGTCTATATGGCGCGCGAAAGCGTCTCCTGGCGCGAACTGGCGGCGCTGGAAAAGACCGAAGCCGCCGGTCAACCCGCCGTCCGCGACGACGACGAAGCCGGCCCGCCGCTGCCGCCGTCTGCCGCGCAGAACGGCAGCACGCCCCTTGTTGAGCAGGAAACCGCGCCCGCACCGATCCGGCCCAGCAGCCGTTGATCACCTATAGTAATTCAGCTAATGATCTGGAGGTTTATGAAAGAGGAGTTTGCACCCCCAGGTGCAAACGACGCGCTGCCTGCGGAGTTCGCACCTGGGGGTGCAAACTCCTGAGTTGCTGGACCTGGCGCTGCTCCAGATCATTAGCTGAATTACTATAGCTAATCACGTTTCACGTTTCACGTTTCACGCAAAGGAGCTATTGACCCATTGGACCTTATTCAGGCGATCATTCTCGGCCTTGTGCAAGGCTTGAGCGAGTTTATCCCCATCAGCTCGTCGGCCCACCTGATCATCGTGCCCTGGCTGCTGGGCTGGCAAGACCCCGGCATCACCTTTGATGTGGCCTTGCATATGGGCACCCTGGTCGCGGTGCTGGCCTACTTCTGGCAAGATTGGCTGCGCCTGATCACCGGCGCGCTGCGGAGCCTGCGCGCCGGGCATCCCTTGAGCGACCCGGAGGGCCGGCTGGGCTGGTTTATCCTGATCGCTACCATTCCGGGCGCGTTGGCTGGGCTGTTGGGCGAGTCGAAGCTGGACGAATTATTCCACGGCAGCAGCGCCGCCGGCGCGCGCAACGGCATCTTGATCATCGGTATCGTGATGATTGTGCTGGCGCTGGTGCTGTTGGCTGCCGAACGTATCGCCCGCCACCAATACGATATGGAACACCTGACACTGGCCCAGGCGGTGACGATTGGCCTCGCCCAGGCCACGGCGATTATCCCCGGCGTGTCGCGCTCCGGCAGCACGATCACGGCGGGTCTGTTTATGAACCTGAAGCGCGAAGCGGCAGCCCGCTTCAGCTTTTTGCTCGGCACCCCAGTAATCGTCGGGGCCAGCGTGAAAAAGGCGTATGACCTCTTCAAGCCACACGGCACGCCGGTGCCTGATCCCACCCTGTTCGCTGTCGGCATGATCGTCGCCGCCGTGAGCGGCTACGCGGCTATTTGGCTGCTGCTGCGCTTTTTGCAGCGCAACACCACGCTGCCATTTATCATCTACCGGGTAGCGATGGGCGTGCTGCTCATCGTGCTGGTGCTGGCCGGCTTCCGCCAGTGAGCGCGTAAAACGTAAAACGTAAAACGTATTGCGTATATTTGCGACTGACGACCGGCAACCGGCAACTGACGACTGACGACTGACGACTGACGACTGACGACCGAGGGCTGACTATGCAACGACGCGGGCTGATCCTAGTGCTGTTGGTGCTGCTCGTGGCGCTGGCGGGCTATGGCGGAGTGGGCCGGGCGGCGTGGCTGGGAGCCGACCCCGTGCGCGGCCCACTACCCCAGGCGACGGGCGGGGTGACCGATCCCCCACTCCCCGCCACGGCGGGCGTGAGTGATGCCATACGGCTGGCGCAGGGCGGCAATGGGGCGATTGTGCCGGGCGAGGTGCTGGTGCGCTTCCGCCCACCGCCGGGGGAGCAAACGGTGCCGGCCAATCGTCCGGCGACCATCCTGGCCGCAGCCGGGGTGCCGGGCAGCGTCACCCGCCGCTTGGAAGCAGTAGACGGCTTTGTAGTCCTGGTGGCCCCCGGCGACGAAGGCAAGGCCGCCGACCTGCTGACCGCCGCGCCTGACGTGATTGCCGCCAGCCCCAACCTTGTGCGCCACATCCACACCCATCTGCTCCTGCCCGCTGGACCTGCGCCCGCCGCCGCGCCCAACGACCCGCTCTATCCGGTGCAGTGGGCCTATGGGCGCATCAACGCACCGCCCGCCTGGGGGTTCGCCCAGCGCGCCGTGACGGTGGCTGTGCTAGACACCGGGCTAGATAGCAGCCATCCCGAATTCAGCGGGCGCGTGGTGGCGGGCACGAACTTTGTCCAGGCCGGGCAGCCGCCGACCGACGACAATGGGCACGGCACCCATGTGGCCGGCATCGTCGCCGCCGCCGGGGGCAACGGCATCGGCGGGGTCGGCATGGCCTGGCAGGCGCGTATCATGCCGATCAAAGTGGCCGACAGCAGTGGCAATCTGACTAGTGAAGCCTGGCTCAACGGCATTGCCTGGGCGGTAGCGCATGGCGCGCAGGTGATCAATATGAGCTTCGGCGGCACCACCTTCAGCAGCACTGAGCAGGCGTATATCAGCGATGCCTGGAACCACGGCGTGGTGCTGGTCGCCTCGGCGGGCAACTCCGGCGACGCGGGCAACCCGGTCGAATATCCGGCGAGCTATACCAACGTCGTCTCAGTGGCCGCCACCGGCCCCGATAACAACCGCGCCTACTACTCCGCGACCAACCGCTTTGTGACGGTGGCCGCGCCCGGTGGTGATGCCCACTTCAGCAACGACCCAGAGAGCCACTTTATCATCAGCACTTGGCCGCTGGGCCTGGGTAGCAACTACCAGACCGGCTATGCGCGCGAAATCGGCACGTCGCAGGCCGCGCCGTTGGTCTCCGGGCTGGTCGCGCTGATGTTCGGCACCGGCAACGGCTGGACCAATGCCACTGTGGTGGACCGCATCACCGCCACGGCCACGGACCTCGGCCCGGCGGGGCGCGACGACAGCTACGGCTTTGGCCTGATCAACGTGGCCGCCGCCGTGGGCAATCC
>JALYUO010000231.1 GCA_030853735.1 Chloroflexota bacterium | reverse complement strand
TGAAATTGCGCGACTACTTGGACGCTGGCGGCACGCTCGTCTGCTTCGACGAGGTAAATCAGCCCTGGCTGCCGGCGGGCCAATGGTCGCCGCGCCATCTCGACGTGGCGAACGTGCGCCTGGGCCGCCATCCCGCTGTGGCCGACCTGACCCCCGATCAGGTGCGCTGGCATTCGCACGGCGCGTATAGCCCCTATCCCAACGCCGAAATCCTGGTGGACGATGGAGCCGACGGCGTGATCCTGTTTGTGGATGAACGCAGCTTCCGGGGCACGCTGCTGGTCGGCACGCTGGACCCCGATTGCCACGCCGGCTTCGGCACCGAGACCACCCGCCCACTGTTGCGCGCCCTGCTGGCTTGGCTACGCGATAGCGCCGGTGCGACGATAGGCACGGGCGCGCAGGTTGCGGGCGTGGCCTGATTGAACCCACAAGGAGAACCCCTATGGCGCGCAACGTAACCCGCCGGCAATTCTTGCAGGGACTGGCCGGGCTGGCCGGCGCGGCCTTTGTGTCCGGCTGCAGCACCGCCGGTGTCACCCCGACCGCCGTTCCCCTGCCCGTGACCGCGACGGGCGCGGCGGCCGGCCCGACCGCACGCCGCCAAGCCGCGCTGCTGCGCTTCGCTTGGTGGACTGATGTGGGTAATCTCACGCCGTTCCAGGTCTCAGTTACGGGTCCCGGTGGCGTGGTGCTGCTCAGTCTGCTGTTTGACACGCTGACCTGGAAGAACGCGCAGGGCATCATTCCCTGGCTGGCGAAAAGCTGGCAGGCCGCGCCCGACGGCCTGAGCTATACCTTCCACCTCGTCGAAAACGCTACTTGGCACGACGGCGCGCCCTTGACCGCCGATGATGTGGCGTTCTCGTTTGATTACTATGCCAAGCACCCCTACCGCTGGATGCCCACGGGGATGGTGGAATCCGCGACCGTGCCGGCTCCGGGCCAGGTCCAAGTGCGGCTCAAACGGCCCTACGCGGCTTTCCTTGAAGATATTGCCGGCACCGTGCCGATCATCCCGCGCCATGTGTGGGAAACGGTCAGCGACCCCACGAAATACACGGGCGTGAAGGCATCGTTGGGCAGCGGCCCCTTCCGCTTCGGCAGCCGCGACGAGACCGCCGGGGCATACCGCCTCACCGCCAACCCGACCTACTGGCGCGGGCAGCCCGTAGTGGGCGAGTGGCGGCAGTTCACTGTGCCGGCGGAGGCGCGGGTGGAGATCGTGCGCCAGGGCAACGCCGATGTGTCGTTGAGCAGCGATGCCTCGGTGCGCGACCTGCTGGCCGGTGACGCGCGCCTGCGGGTCTTCGAGACCGCACCGCTGTCTATCGTGCGCCTCGCCGTCAACACCAGCCGTGCGCCGCTGGACCGCAAAGAGGTGCGCCAAGCCATCGCCTACGCGCTGGACCGGGCGCGCATCGCCACGACGGTGACGCATGGCCCAGCCATCGTCGGCAGCGCCGGCGTGGTGCCGCCGGAGACCCCCTGGTACAATCCGAATCTCAAACAATACGCCTATGACCCGGCCCAAGCACAGCAGCTGCTTGGCGGGCAGCCGCTGACGCTCAATCTCCTGGCCGATGCCAGTGCCCGCGAACCGGAGTTGATGCGGCCCATGCTGAAAGCGGTGGGCATCACGCTCAACGTGCAGAACGTGGATACGGCCACGCGCAACCAGTTGCTGACCGAGGGCAACTTCCAGCTGGCCCTGACCAGCCACATCGGGGTGGGTGGCGATCCCGATTACCTGCGCCGGTGGTACGCCGGTGAGGAAGCGAACGCTTTCGCGCAAGGCTCGATCTTCCATAACGACGAGTATACCAAGTTGGGCCTGACGGAAGCGGCCAGCCTCGACCCGGCCCAGCGCCGCACGGCGATCTTCCGTATGCAAGAGATTTTGGCGGAGGAGTTGCCGACCATTGTCCTCTACCACCGCCGCTTCTACTGGGTCTACGATCCCACTGTGTTCACGCCCATGGCGACGGCGGGCGGGATCATGAACGGCATTCCCTTCCCGAACAACAAGCTGGCCTTGCTCGGCGAGTCGTAGGCGGCGATGGCGCGGGCCGTTGCGCGGCTGCTCATCCGCTACCTGCTGCTGGCCCTCGGCGTTGTCCTGCTCAACTTCCTGCTGCCGCGCCTGCTACCGGGCGATCCGCTGACGGTCGGCGCGGCAGAGGGGTTGGATCAGGGGCCGCCCCTCTCGGCGGCCGCCGCTGCCCACCTGCGCGTCTACTACCACCTGGACGAGCCGTTGCCCGGCCAACTCCTTGCCTATCTGGGCGACCTAGCGCACGGCGATCTGGGCTGGTCCATTGCCCGCGCAGTCCCGGTCAGCGATCTGCTGCTGGCCCGGTTGCCCTGGACACTGGGCCTGCTGGGTAGCGCGCTGGTCCTTTCAGCAAGCGGTGGCACGGCGCTGGGTTTGCTGGCCGGCTGGGTGCCCGGCAGCCGCCGCGACCGCGTACTGGTTGTGTTGACGGCGGCCCTCGCGGCCCTGCCCGAATTTCTGGTGGCGCTGGGGCTACTCTTGCTGTTTGCCGTCACGCTGCGCTGGTTCCCGCTGCTGGGCGGTCGGACACTCTTCGTCCAGTATGGCGCGGATGCGCTGGGTCGCGGGCAGCGCGCGCTGGACGTGGCTTGGCATCTGGTCCTCCCGGCGGCGGCGCTAGTCTTGGCCGGGACGGCAGGCTTCGCGCTGATCGCCCGCGATGTGACGGCGGGCCTCCGCACTGCGCCCTGGCTCACCGTCGCCCGCGCCAAGGGGCTGTCCGAGCGCCAGATCGCCCTGCGCCACGCGCTGCCCAATCTGGCCGGCCCCCTGCTGACCTATTTTGGCCTGCGTCTGGGCGCAGTGTTCGGCGGGGCGCTGGTCGTTGAGCGCGTGTTCAACGTGCCGGGCTTGGGCTTGCTGGCCTACGAAGCCATTCGTGGGCGCGACTATCCGGTGCTCCAGGCGCTCTTTCTGCTCGCCGGCCTGGGCGTGCTGGCGGCCAATTGCGCGGTCGAGTTCCTCTACCTGCGCCTGGCCCGCCGGCAACCCGCCCGCTATGAATGAGCGTCGGGGCCGGGCAGCGGTGTGGATCGCCGGCACTGTCCTCGTGGTTGGTGTGCTGATCGTCGCCCCGTGGCTGGCTCCCTACGATCCGCTGGCCCTGGCCGGCCCGCCTCTGGCTCCCCCAGATGCCGCGCACTGGCTAGGCACCAACGACGTGGGCCAGGATCTGTTGAGCCAACTCTTGTATGGGGTGCGGACCTCGTTGCTGGTGGCGGGCGGCGTGACTCTGATCTCGACCGCGTTGAGTTGGGGCATCGGCCTCGCCGCCGGTATGTCGCGCCTGGCGGAAAGCCTGTTGCTGCCGGTCGCCGAACTCTTGCTGGCACTGCCCAGCCTGCCCCTCTACCTGCTGACCGTCACCCTCGTTGGGCCGAGCCTGCTCCATCTGGTGCTGGTGCTGGCGCTGCTCTCCTGGCCGGCCTTTGCGCGCATCGTGCGGAGCCTCGTCCTCAGCGTGCGGGCCGCACCCTACGTGGAGGCGGCCCAAGCCCTCGGTGCGACCCCGCTACACGTCCTGCGCCGCCATCTGCTGCCCGCGACGCTAGATGTGCTGCCGACCAAGCTGATCCTGACCGTGCGCTTCGCCGTCTTTACCGAAGCCACGCTGGCCTTTCTGGGGCTGGGCGATCCGACCACAATCAGTTGTGGCACCATGCTTAACCATGCTTTCGATGACCCGCTGCTGTTCAGCCGCCCGATCTGGCCCTGGCTGGTCTGGCCCCCGGTCGCCGCTATCGTGCTGCTGGTGCTGGGTACGGTGAGCTTCAGCCAAGCGCTCGAAGGCCGCTGGGCGGGGGCCACGCGCCGGGCGCTGCCGCAACCCAGCCCCTAAAGCGCGTGTTCCCGGCTGTGCCCGTCGGCCTTCCTGGTGC
>JALYUO010000230.1 GCA_030853735.1 Chloroflexota bacterium | reverse complement strand
GAACCCTTGTTTCGTGTATCTATAAGGAGCGCAGACCATGAACCGCGATGGATTCGATATGCAAACGCTGTTGGCGCAGCGCGGGGCGACGCTGGGTGGCCGGCGGACGGCCCGCCTGTATACCTGGGATGAGATGGCTGCTCTGGATGAGCATGGTGAGTACGATGGGTACGAGGAAAGGACCGCGATGAGCGATATCATTGAGCAGGCTGCTCCGACGGCCGCGACTCCGCCGCCCGGCGGCGAGATGGCGAAAGCCTATTCGCACGCGGCGGTGGAGAGCCGCTGGTATGATTGGTGGGAGGCGCAGGGCTATTTTCGCCCGGAGCGCGACCCAGCCAAAACGCCGTTCACGATCATTATGCCGCCACCGAATGTGACCGGCGAGCTGCATCTGGGCCATGCGCTGACTACGACCATCGAGGATATTATGATCCGTTGGAAGCGGATGCAGGGCTATAGCGCGCTGTTCTTGCCGGGCTTCGACCACGCCGGCATCGCGGGACAGTATGTGGTGGAGAAGGAGTTGGCGCGGAGCGACCTGACCCGGCACGACATCGGGCGGGAGGCGTTTTTGGAACACGCCTGGGCCTGGATGCGGAAATATATCCCGATCATCAGCAACCAGTTTCGGCGGTTGGGCGCGTCGTGTGACTGGTCGCGGGCGCGCTTCACAATGGATGCGGGGCCGGCGCGGGCCGTGCGGACGGTGTTCAAGCACCTGTATGACAAGGGGCTGATCTATCAGGGTGAGCGCATCATCAACTGGTGCCCGCGCTGCATGACCTCGCTCTCGGATCTGGAAGTGGAGAACGAGGAAACGCCGGGATCGTTGTGGACGATCCGCTATCCGCTGGCCGACGGTAGCGGCAGCATCCTGGTGGCGACCACGCGCCCGGAGACGATGCTGGGCGATACGGCGGTGGCAGTCCACCCCGATGACCCACGTTGGGCGGGCATGATCGGCAAAGAGGCGACGCTGCCTCTGACCGGTCGCCTGATCCCGATTATTGGTGATGCGGCGATTGAGCAGGGCTTCGGTACAGGCGCGGTGAAGATCACGCCCGGTCATGACCCGCTGGACTTTGAGATTGGGCAGCGGCATGGGTTGCCCGCGATCAACTTGATGAATCCCGACTCAACCCTGAACGCGAACGGCGGAGCGTATGCCGGGCTGAAGCCGGCGGCAGCGCGAGAGCAGGTGCTGGAGGCGCTGACCGCGCAGGGGCTGCTGATCAAGAACGAGCCCCACAATCATGTGGTGCCGCACTGCGAGCGCTGCAACACGATCCTGGAGCCGCTGATCTCGAAACAGTGGTTTGTGCGAATCCAGCCGTTGGCCGATCCGGCGATTGCCGCCGCGCAAGATGGGCGGGTGGCGTTCGTGCCGGATCGCTTCAGCAAAGTGTATATGCACTGGATGACCAACATCCGCGATTGGAACATCAGTCGCCAATTGTGGTGGGGGCACCGCATCCCGGTGTGGACCTGTGCCAATGGGCACCAGTTTGCCAGTGCTGCCGAACCGGAGACGGTGACGCAGTGCCCGACCTGCGACAGCAGTGAGCTGCGGCAAGACCCGGATGTGTTAGATACCTGGTTTTCGTCGGGGTTGTGGCCGTTCACCACGCTGGGCTGGCCCGACGCAACGCCCGACTTTGACTACTTCTATCCGACGCAGGTGATGGAGACGGGCTACGACATTCTGTTTTTCTGGGTGGCGCGGATGCTGATGCAGAGCATCGAAAACACGGGCCAGGTGCCGTTTTCGACGGTGTATCTGCACGGTTTGGTGCGCGATGAGACCGGGCGCAAGATGAGCAAGTCGCTGGGCAACACAGTGAACCCACTGCAAGCTGCCGACCGCTATGGCACCGACGCATTGCGCTTCAACTTGGCGACCGGCTCTACGCCGGGCAACGACATGAAGTTTTCCGAGTCGCGGCTGGAAGGGATGCAACGCTTTGCCAACAAGCTGTGGAATGCGACGCGCTTCATTGTGTTCGAGAGTGGTTCGACGACGCGCCGCGTGGCTGTTGCGGCCAGCCGTGATCTGATCTTGCCTCCGGCGGAACGGCTGACCCTAGCCGACCGCTGGATCATCAGCCAGCAGCACGCGCTGGCCGGCGATGTGCAGCGGCTGATGGAGGACTACAACTTTGGCGAGGCGGGGCGGCTGATCTACGATTTCATGTGGGGTGAGTTCTGCGACTGGTACTTGGAATGCGCGAAAGGGCCGTTGAACGGCAACGACGCGCAGGCGCAGGCCGACACAGTGGCGGTGTTGCGCTGGACGCTGGATCGGGGGCTGCGCTTGCTGCATCCGTTCATGCCGTTTGTGACGGAGGAGCTGTGGCAGAACTTGCTGGGGCGGCCTGCCGAGGCAGCCTTGCCGTCTGATCAGCAGAGCATCTGCGTGGCAGCCTGGCCGCGCCCGGCAGAGGCCGCGCAGGATGCGGGGGCCGAGCGTGATTTTGGCCTGCTGATGGCGATTGTGACGGCGATCCGCAATGCACGGGCCGAGGCGATCAAAGATGCGCCGGAAGGCCAGAAAGCGGATTTGGCGCGCAAGCGCATTCCGGCGTATCTGGCGGCGGGTGCGGCGGCGGGGCTGTTGCAGAGTCAGGCCGACATCCTGGCGCGATTAGCGGGTCTGGAACTGGTTGGGCTGGAGATCGGGGCGACGATGCCCGCCGCCGGCACTGCCGCAGGCATGACGACGCTGGTGGTAGAAGACGTGGCGGTGGCCTTGCCGTTGACGGCGCTGGTGGATCGTGATGCGGTGCGGAGCCGGTTGGCGGGCGACGCGGCGCAGGCCCGCGACGAGATCGCGCGTGTGACGGTGATGCTGGCGAACGAGGCGTTTGTGAGCAAGGCCAAGCCGGCGGTGGTGGCGGCGCAGCGCAGCAAGCTGGCGGCGGCGCACGACCGGCTGGCGGCGTTACAGGCGCGGCTGGAGTCAGTGGGCTAAATGGGCTGACCGCTATTGTGGACGACAGAGTTCACCACGAAAACACGAAGAACACGAAGGTTTCCTCTGATGAATCCGCCGTGTTCTTCGTATTTCCGCAGTGATCGCGGTTTAGGAACGGATGTCAGACCCTTATGTAATTGTTCAACCTGTGGCGGTAGGTGGAGTTAAACGGCGCGACTACAGCCGACGACTTACCTTCCATCATCTACAGCCCATCATCTACAGCCCCCCGCCTGAACGGTTGCACCTGTAGGGGGCTATTTATTGTCGCGGCTTGAGTACACGCTCACTCCTGCTGAGGAGTGGAGCACCCCCAGGTGCGGAACGTTGCCGGCCTGGCGGCAGACGACAGGCGGCAATCCCGCACGCCGTTCCGCACCTAGGGGTGCTCCACTCCTCAGAAAACAAACTTTCAGATCACCTGTTGGTGCCGGAGTTGCTGCCGGCTGGGGCGGGGAGTGCTCCACTCCTCAGAAAACAAACTTTCAGATCAGCAGTACGACAGTGGATAGCTCCTGGTTGCACCCAAATGGGCTATTGACAGGCTGGGGGAACGGTGCTAGGATAGGCCCAGCAGCCACCGGTTCGGTGGGTGGGTATTGCGCGGATCTTGGGAAAGTGTGACCCCCTCCCTGTCCGCCTCGGCCAGGGCCACGCCAAAGGAGATGTAATCATGGATCAAACGACGAAAGATCGCCGCCTCATGTTTTTACGCCGTGCGATCTGGTGGATGCCGGCGCTGGCATTTGCTGTTATTGCTGCTGTTTCGAGTGTGCTGAACGGCTTCACCAGTGCCGGTTTGGTCAATAACATTATTCAGGGGCTGATCGGGGGTGTTGTGGTCGGCATCCTCGTTGTGGTGGCATACTTCGGTTACAAGTATATGCTGGACCGGGGAATGAACGTCTGACCCTGGTGTGCTGGGTCGCCGGCTCCTCTGATAGCGCCGCCTCCAACGAGGCGGCGCTGTTGTTTGGGGTGGTGGCGACGCTGACCTAACTCCGGCTGCCTTCCCAACGCTAAGTTCTGAGTTCTGAGTTCTGAGTTCTGAGTTGACGACGGATCTAACCCCCGGCTGCCTTTGTCTGGTGTAGGTTCAAAAGAGCTTTTGAGTCAACGAGTACGGGCGCAGCAAGCAGCGCGGCTACATCGCGCACGGGCGCAGCAAGCAGCGCGGCTACATCGCGCACGGGCGCTGCTTGCTGCGTCCCTACATCTCAGCCGGCTCCTTGCGGGGTTAGCTGTGGCGGGCCATGATGCCTTCGAGGATGGTCAGGGCTTCGTCAGCGAGGGCGGGGGTTAGGACGAGGGGCGGGCAGAAGCGGATCGCGCCTGTGCCTGCGCCGAGCAGTAGCAGTCCTTGGTGGAAGGCTTCGTCTACGATTTGATCGCGCAGATCATGGGCAGGGGTGCGGAGGGCGCGATCTTCTACGAGGTCGAAGCCGATCATGAGGCCACGGCCACGCACGTCGCCGATGAAGGGGAAGCGGTCGGGCCAGGCTTGCATCCGGTCGAGGATGGCGTTGCCGACTTGTGTGGCGTTGTCCATGAGGCTGCTTTCGAGCAAGCCGATGGTGGCGAGGGCGGCGGCGCAGGCGACGGGATTGCCGCCGAAGGTGTTGGCGTGTGCGCCGGAGGGCCAGGTCATCATGCTTTTGCGGGCGATAATCGCGCCGAGCGGCAGGCCGCCGCCGATGCCTTTGGCGAGCATGATTACATCCGGCTCCACCTCCCAGTGTTGCAGGGCGAACATCTTACCGGTACGGCCCATACCGGCCTGCACTTCATCCATGACCAGGGGGATGTTGTATTTGGTGCAGAGGGCACGCAGGGCGGGGTAGAAGTCGGGCGGCGGGATGATATAGCCGCCCTCGCCCTGGATCGTTTCGACGACGATGCCGGCGACTTCTTCGGGGCGCACCAGATGGGTGAGCATGGTATGTTCGATGTAGTCCACGCAGGCGCGGCCCAGGCGTTCGGTGGGCACATCAAACGGGGGGCGGTAGGGGTTGGGGTAGGGAGCATGGTAGATGCCGGCGAGGAGCGGCTGGTAGTGGGTGCGATGGAGTGCCTTGCTGGTGCCGAGCGACATACTGCCGTAGGTGCGCCCGTGGAACGCGCCGAGGAAGCTGATGAAGCAGGGCCGCCCGGTGTGGTGGTGGCAGAGCTTCATGGCCGCTTCGGTGGATTCGGTGCCGGAGTTGGTGAAAAAGATTTGCTTGGGTTCTGCACCCGGCGCGAGGCGGCTGAGGGTTTCGGCCAGGGCGACGGCTTCGGGCAGATAGAAGTCGGTGCCGGCCATGTGGATATAGCGTTGCACCTGTTTGGTGATCGCTTCGACCACGACGGGGTGGCAGTGGCCGGCGGCCAGCACGGCCACGCCGGCGGTGAAGTCAATAAAGCGGCGGCCATCCACATCCCAGACCTCGCTGCCGAGGCCGTGATCCATCACGAAGGGATAGCTGCGGGTGTAGGAGGGGGAAATTACTTGGTCGTCGCGCTGGACGACGGCGGCGGCTTTGGGGCCGGGAAGCTGCCCGACGGGGGCAGCAGGGTGCGCGGTGGTTACCATGCCTGTCTCCTTTGACATTGCTATTTGGTGGATTTCTCTTTATCCGCACGGGGATGTTTGCCGTCCATTGTAGCACACAGGGGCGGTGCGTTGCCAGGGCGACCTGGACGAGTGCAGGGTGATTGCATCTAATTTGGCGTAGGAGCCGGGGTCCGGGCGACTGGAACTCGCCGCTACCGCTACAAAGCCCGCCTACGCGGGCTGGAGTTAGGCAAACCGGGAGGCTGGGGCGACCGGATCCGTCCTAAAACTGCGGATCTACGATCGGCCCCGGC
>JALYUO010000226.1 GCA_030853735.1 Chloroflexota bacterium | reverse complement strand
GGCCGGGGCGACTAAAGTCGCGGCTACCGCTACGCAGCCCGCCTGCGCGGGCTGCGGCGGCGGGGTAACGGGCGACTGGCACGCGCCGCTACCGCTACGAAGCCCGCCTGCGCGGGCTGCGGCGGCGGGGTAACGGGCGACTGGCACTCGCCGCTACCGCTACGAAGCCTGCCTGCGCGGGCTGTGAGGGGGGGCAATGGGCGACTGGAACTCGCCGCTACCGCTACGAAGCCCGCCTGCGCGGGCTGTGACGGGTTGGGGGCGGGGGCGAGGCGGGGGGGCGGAGGGCGGATTGCGGGTTGTTTGGCGGGTTTGGGGAATGGAGCGCAAATAGTCAGCCCGGTCTTTGAGCCTATCTTCGTGATCCTTCATGTCCTTTGTGTCCAATTGGGCAATTCGCGCCGCCAATTTACAAATCGTTAATAGCCATCTGCTATAATAGGGCCGGTTGCCGCCCTCGGCAGCGGCGTGTGGACAATTGCATCCCAAGTAAGGTAAGGAGGAGCGAGAGTGATACGTAACGTTCGGATTGGGCGTGAGCAGCGGCTGCATGGTGTGGCGGCGGGCTTGCTGGCGCTGGCAATGGCGGTGGGCCTGTGGCCGGCGGCCGCGACCCAGGCCACCGCATCGGGCCACAAGGCGGTGGCCGCCAAAGAATTGCTGTTTGTGTCGGACGGAATGCGGCCCGACTTGGCCGAGAAGTATGCAGCGGCGGGCATCATGCCCAACTACGCCAAAGTGTTCGCCGGCGGCGTGGTGGGCGACAACGGCATGGTGCCGCAGTTTGCCGCTAACACCGGCGCGGGCTGGAGCAGCATCAGCACCGGCACCTGGAGCGGCACGCACGGCACGCCCAACAACACCTTTCATATTGACAGCAACAGCATCGTCACCGCCACCAGCGCGTTCAACGCCAACTTGGTGCAGGCCGAAACCTACGGCGAAGCAGCCGAGGCCGCCGGCAAAAAAGTCGCCATCCTCGATTGGACCGCGACGCTGCCCGGCACGAAGGTTAAAGGTCCGGCAATTGACTACCGCAACTTCTACAGCGGGCGCGGCGTAGTCGCCAATTACGCGGTGCCAGGGGTGCTGCCCAACTTCGTCAAAGATTTCGGCTTGGTCTACACCGACGGCCTGCAAATCGCTGATGCCACGGGTTGGACCGGCGCGCCGCCCTCGTTCAGCCCGGCCAAAGAGACCAGCTTTAGCTTCAAGACCAACGTGATCAGTGGCACCGCCGCCCTGCTGACTTGGCCGGTCTATATCTATGACAGCAGCGACGACGGCCAAGTGAACTATGATCACGTTTTCATCACCAAAGAGAGTAAAGACGCGGCCCAAGCGGTGGCCGACCTCAAAATGGGCGACTGGAAAGACGTGAAAATCAGCCTGCCGCAAAACGGGCTGCTGGTCGGCACCTATATGAAGCTGATTGACCTCACGCCCGATCTATCCAAGTTCCGCCTCTACTACACCTCGCTGTCGCGTATCCGCAGCAATATGCCCGATCTGGAGCAGAAAGCCGCCGCTGACTTCCCGACCGCCACTGCGTCGGATTTCGCGCCGCTGGAAGCAGGCATCGTGGACGCGCAAACCTATGTCGAGCAGGGGCTGAAATGGTATGACACCTTCAGCCCGCTGTATGACTATGTGATCAAGACCTATAATCCCGACGTGGTGATGGCCGGTTATCCCGTCACCGACGAGTTTTCGCACCAGTTCATGGCCCTGGCGATGCCCAGCTACAGCGGTCCGCGTCCGGTCTACGGAGCCGATCCAGCCGTGGCCGACGGCTACATCCGCCAAGCCTACGCGCAAGCCGACACTGCGCTCGGCCACCTCTGGTCGCTGCTCGGCCCGGATACGGTCACTTTCCTCGGTGCGGACCACGGCTTCAGCCCGGCTTGGCGCAGCGTCAACGTGCTGCAAGTGCTGCAAGACGCGGGGCTCTATGACCCGGCGAATCGGGCCACCAGCAAAGCCATTGCCTACGTGTCCGGCGGCACGGCTAATGTTTACATCAACCTCAAAGGGCGCGAACAGGGCGGCGTAGTGGAAACCGCCGATTATGAAACCGTCCGTAGCCAGATCATGGCCGCCTTTAACGGCCTGACTGACGACGGCACCGCCGTGACCGGCGCGGTGCTGACCAAAGAGCAGACGCGCACCATCAAGGCCGACGGCTACACCATCAACGGCTGGCACCCCACCCGCACCGGTGACGTGGTGGTGGTGCTGGTGCCGCCCTACCAGTTTGACGCGCCCACCGCCGGCACGCGCATCGCCAACTCGCCGTTCTACGGCCAGCACGGGTATCTGCCCGACGTGGTAGACCTGAGCAAGAACGTCAATATGCACGCCATGTTCGGGATTTACGGTCCCGGCATCGCGGTGGGCAAACGCATCGGCAAACCACGCGCCATTGACATCGCGCCGACGGCGGCCTACGCGCTAGGCATCTCGCCGCCGCGCTATGCCGAGGGCCGCATCCTGACCGAAGCGTTCAGCGACGGCAGCGCCGATCTGGTGCCGATTCAGGTGCTGGCCTGGGGCGACTACCACGGCCAGCTCGACCCGGTGACTGCCACGGTAGACGGCCTGAGCATCCCCAGCGGCGGCGTGGCAACCATCGGCACCTACTGGCAAGAGCAAAAGGCGCAGAACCCCGACGGCACGATCATCCTCAGCGACGGCGACAACGTGGGGGCCACACCGCCCAACTCATCCTTCCTGAACGATATGCCGACCATCCAGGCCATGAACCTGCTCGGCTTCACCGCCTCGGCGCTGGGCAACCACGAGTTTGACCACGGCATCCCGCGCCTGCTGGAGCAGGAAGCCGCCGCCAAGTTCCCGTTCCTGGCCGACAACATCGTGGACAGCAGCGGGGCGATCCCGGCTTTCGCCAAGCCCTATATCATTGTTACCTTGAAAGGCATCCGCATCGGCATCATCGGCGTGGGCAACCCCGAAACGCCCAACGCCGTCAACCCTAGCCTGATCCAGGGCTACCAGTGGATCGAGCCGGTGGCTCCGACCAACCGCTATGCCAAAGAACTCCAGGCGCAGGGCATTCAGACGATCATCGTCGTCTATCATCAAGGGTCGGCGGGCGGCGGCTATGATCACCCGACCGGCATCTTCGCCGATTTCGCCCAAGCGATTGACCCCGCCGTAGACCTGATCGTGGGTGGGCACACGCGCGTGGAGACAATGGCCCGCATCAACGGCACGCTGGTCACCGAAGCTAATCATGCGATTGATACCACCCAAACCACGCTGCTGATCGACCCCAAGACCGGGGATACCACCTTTGCCTGGGGCGCATTCCGTCGCCTCTATACCCCCGCCGTCACGCCGGAGCCGGCGCTGGCCGCGCTGGTCAAGACCGCCAACGAGGCGATCAAGCCGACCCTGGGCGGTCAGGCCGGCACCGCCGCCGCGTTGGTGGACCGCAGCCGCAAAGCCGAAAGCAAAATGGGCAACTTGGTTACCGATGCCATGCGGGCCACCTACGGTGTGGATGTGGCGCTGGCAAACTCCGGTGGCCTGCGGGCCGACTTCAACCCCGGCCCGATCACGCGCGGCGATGTGTTTGCCGTGCTGCCGTTCGGCAACTTGGTCGTGACCGGGCGCATCAAAGGCAGCGACTTGCTGGCCGCGCTCGAAAACGGCGTGAGCAACCTCGGCGGCGATGCCGGGCGCTTCGTGCAGGTCTCCGGCCTGCGGATCGGCTATGACCCTGCCGCCCCGGTGGGCAAGCGCATCCTGTTCGCCGTCTTGTCCGACGGGCGGGCCGTTGACGCGGCGGGCACCTACACCATCGCGGTCAACGACTTTATGGCCGTGGGCGGCGATGGTTATGTGAGCCTGAAGAACCTGATCGAGCCGATCTCGCGGGAGCAGTTGTGGGAAGTCGCCGCGAATTATGTCAAGAGCCTCGGCACCATCAACCCGCAAGTGGAAGGCCGGCACATCGTCGCCCAGGCGGGCCAAGCCGCGCCCACGCCGCCCGCCGCCGCCACGCCTGCGCTCGCCACGCCTGCCGCAGCACTACCCACGGC
>JALYUO010000224.1 GCA_030853735.1 Chloroflexota bacterium | reverse complement strand
GTAGTGGGAACCGGCAATCGGGGGGCCACCGAGGGGCCGATCCGGGCGGAGCCGGTCAGCCCAGCCCTAGCCGTGATCACCGCGCCCCCCAGCGCCGGTCCCCGCCGTCCAGCGGCGAATCACCCCTGGCGGCGTTCACCGATTGGCAACGCTACCCGACTGGCGCACGATGTCTAAGCGTATGCAAAAAGATGCAGCGCACCCGTCGCGCAAGGGCAGGGCCATTGCGGCTAATGTGGCACGGGCGACTGGAACTCGCCGCTACCGCTACGAAGCCCGCCTACGCGGGCTGCTATAGTCCTTCAGCAGTCATTCAGCTAATGATCTAGAGATTAAGAAAGAGAGGAGTTTGCACCCTCAGGTGCGAACGACGCGCCGCCCTCGAAGTTCGCAAGTCATTCAGCTAATGATCTAGAGATTAAGAAAGAGAGGAGTTGGCACCCCCAGGTGCGAACGACGCGCCGCCCTCGGAGTTCGCACCTGGAGATGCAAACCCTCAGTGGGTGGAGCCACTCGCTACTCCAGATCATTAGCTGAATGACTACAGAGCCGAGGGGCCGGGGATCGGAAGCAGGCGCAACCAACTCCGCCGGCAACGGCGGATCTACGCTCCGGCCCGGCTCCAGCCCGCGTAGGCGGGCTTCGTAGCGGTAGCGGCGAGTTCTAGTCGCCCGTGCTCATTTAGCGGCAATCACCCTGGCAGGGGGTGCGGGGAGCGGCGCGCCCATACATCTGACCCCCCAGCCGGCGCGTTAGCTAGAATGGCTACCGGTTGCCGAAACCGGCCCCGGCCCGATCCCTACCGGGGGATCACGAACACCAAAGGAGCAACCATCCCATGCCCAAAGCCACCTGGAACGGGACCGTCTTGGCCGAAGCCCCCGCCGAGCAATGCGAAATCGTCGAAGGCAACATCTACTTCCCGCCCAGCGCAATCAAGCAGGACTACTTCCAGCCCAGCGCCACCCACACCGTCTGCCCCTGGAAAGGCACCGCCAGCTATTACAGCGTCGCCGTAGACGGCCAGACCAATCCCGATGCCGCCTGGTACTACCCCACGCCTAAATCCGCCGCCGCCAACATCACCAACTACGTCGCCTTCTGGCATGGCGTAACCGTCGAAAAATAAGCCGGCCGCACCACAGCAGCGTGTGTGTAGGGCCGCAATTCATTGCGGGGGCCGGCCACCGCACGAGTGAGTGTAGGGCCGCACTTCATTGCGCGGGTCGGCGACCTTGCCACCGGCCGCAATGAATTGCGGCCCTACACCTGCTCTGACAACCTTTTAGGGAACCCGGCAGAATAAATTATCCGCTTAGGTAAGCGGTTTGTGGATATTTCATCTCCTCCGGCTCAACCAACGGATATTTAATTCTGCCGGGTTCCCTTAATAGAGGCACGCTGCGCCACATCTGTTCGTGGAACACTCTTTGCAATAGCCCACCCCGTAGCAACCAACGGTCTGATGCTTATCCGGGCAACCGCATTCCGCATTCCGCATTCCGCATTCCGCATTCGCAGGAGGTGCCATGTCCGAAGGCCCAGAACTCGCCCGCATCGCCGCCCAGCAACACAGCGAACTCGCCGGGGCCCAGCTGCTGGAGGTCCACACCAACCTACGCAAGGCCCGCGCCTGGCTGGAGGCCCACCCGAATGCCCTGGCTGGGCAGCAAATCGCCCGCATCACCGCCTGCGGCAAGCACCTGCTCTGGTTTATGGACGACGGCCTCTGGTTCCACTTTCACCTGCTCATGTTCGGCAAATGGGAATACCACCCGCCCTGCGATGTAGTGGACTACGACCGCACCACCCGCGCCCAAATCCGCACCAATCGCCGCCTGCTCACGCTCTGCAACGGCCAAGTCTTCGACATCGGCTACGGCGACCCCTACGAGCAATTACCCACCCTGGCCGCGCTGGGGCCGGACCTGTGCAGCGTGCCGTTCGCTGCCGACGAATGGATCGCCCGCCTCTTGCGCCCAGCCAATTTGGCCCAGGAGATCGGCGTGGTGTTGCTCGATCAGACCGTCGCCAACGGCGTGGGCAACTACCTCAAAGCCGAGATCATGTTTGAGTGCCGGTTGCACCCCTGGCGCACGGTCGGCTCGCTCACCCCCGCCGAACTGCAATGCCTCGCCGAGACGGTACCCCTGATCGGCCGGCGCGCGCTCCAACATCGCGGCTGGACGGTGCCCGACGATTTGCGCGTCTTGCTCGAAAGCGGCGCATTGCCCCGTGGCCGCGGCGGGCGGCACTGGGTCTTCCGCCGCACCAACGCCGACTGCTACCGTTGCGGCACCCGCATCCGCCAGAAACGCCAGGGACCGGGCGAGGGCCGCTGGACCTATTGGTGCGAAGGCTGTCAGGTCGCCGGCATGGAGCTGCCGCACAGCCTGCCCCCAGCCGTGGCGGCGGCCTAGCCTCATGGCCCTGCTGCGACTGCCCGGCCTGGTAGATGTCCATGTCCATCTGCGCGAACCCGGCAGCGAAGCCAAAGAGACCTTTGCCGCCGGCACCCGCGCCGCGTTGGCCGGCGGCATCGTCACCGTGCTGGATATGCCCAACAACCCCGGCGCGCCCACCATCACCCCGGCGGCGCTGGCCGACAAAGCCGGCCGGGCCGCCGCCGGGGCGTGCTGCGACATCGGCTTCCACTACGGCGCGACCCCCGACAATGCGGCCACCTTTCCCGCCGTCGTGGATCAGGTGTTTGGTCTCAAACTCTACCTCGACCACACCACCGGCACGCTGCTGGTCGAACGGCTCGACGAAACCGCCGCCATCCTGGCCGCCTGGCCCGCCGCCAAGCCGCTGTTGGTCCACGCCGAAGAACGCACCGTCGCCGCCGTGCTGGGCCTGATCGCGCTGCACCCGCGCCGCGTCCATTTTTGCCACGTCAGCCTGGGCAGCGAGATCCGCCTGATCCATGCCGCCAAAGAGCGCGGCCTGCCCGTCACCTGCGAAGTCGCCCCCCATCACCTCTTCCTCAGCGACGCGGACTTGCCCCGTCTCGGCGCGTATGGCCTGATGAAGCCGCCCCTCCGTACCGGAGCCGACGTGGACGCGCTCTGGGCGCACCTCGTCGTGATCGACATGATCGCCACCGACCACGCCCCCCACACCCACGCCGACAAAGCCGCCGCCACCCCCGCCTACGGCGTACCCGGCCTGCAAACCGCCCTGCCGCTCATGCTCACCGCCGTCGCCGCCGGCCGCCTAACCCTGGATCGCCTCGTCGAACTCATGGCGACCACCCCGCGCCGCGTCTTTGCCCTGCCCGATCCGCCCGCCACCTATGTGGAAATTGACCCGGCCGCCCATTGGACCCTCCGCAACAGCGATCAATACACCCGTTGCGGCTGGACCCCTTTCGACGGCCACGCCGTGCAAGGTCAAATCCGCCAAGTCGTCCTGCGCGGCCAAGACGTAGTACGCGACGGCACCGTGCTGGCCGCCCCCGGCAGCGGCCACGTCCTACAACCTACTCCATCCGTTCAACCCTAACCCCGCATCCTTTGCGTTCTTTGCGCCTTTGCGGTGAAATCTCAGCGCGCCGGCAAAAGGCACCCACAACGACCGCAAGCAGCCCGTTTCCGCGCCAAAAAACACACATACTTTCACTAAATAGTGAAAATTAACCGTTAAGCGCGAAAAAGCCGTAAAAAAATAAGCCTAATACAAGGCATAAAAATAATAATGTCCTCTGACCCCCCTCCTCGATGTCATTATATATAGAGGGGTAAAATTAGCAGCCCCACCCAACCAAACAGCCCACCCATTCGCCAAAGGAGAACCCCCATGCAACCCCCCCAATGGCTACCCGCCTGGACCCTCAACAGCCCACTCGGAGCCGCAGCCCAACGATCCACCCTACGGCCCAGCCCTCATCCGCCCACAGCCCCTTGTGCCTGCCGGCGCATCGGCCCTATAATAGACCCAGGCAACCGTCCTAAACCTAACCCGTCCGCCGTGGCTCCGTGGCTCCGTGTTGAACAACACCCGGCCCAGAGAGCCGGCGAAAGTCGAGGCTCCATGAAGATCACTATTCCCGAACTGGCCCTCGTCGTGCTGGTCGGCGCGTCCGGCTCCGGCAAGTCCACCTTCGCCCGCGCCCACTTCAAGCCGACCGAAGTCCTTTCGTCCGACTACTTTCGCGGCCTCGTCGCCGACGATGAGAATGATCAAGCCGCCGGCGCCGCCGCCTTCGACGTGCTGCACTATGTCGCCGGCAAACGCCTCGCCGCCGGGCGGCTCACCGTCGTGGATGCCACCAACGTGCAGGCCGAAGCGCGCAAGCCGCTGCTGGCCCTGGCCCGCGCCCACAGTTGCCTGCCCGTCGCCATCGTCCTCAACCTGCCCGCCGCCCTCTGCCACGAACGCAACCGCGCCCGGCCCGACCGCGAGTTTGGCCCGCACGTCGTCCACAACCATACCCAGCAGTTGCGCCGCTCACTGGGCAGCCTACGCCGCGAAGGCTTCCGCCACATCTTTGTGCTAGACTCGCCCGACGCAGTGGCCGCCGCCACCGTCGAGCGCCAGCCACTCTGGAACAACCGCAAAGGCGAACACGGCCCCTTCGACATCATCGGTGACATCCATGGCTGCGCCGACGAACTGCACGCCCTGCTGACCCAACTGGGCTACACCGTCACGCCCACACCCGACGATGCCGCCGGCTTCGGGGTCACGGTCACGCCGCCTCCTGGCCGCAAGGCCGTCTTCCTGGGCGATCTGGTAGATCGCGGCCCGGCCACGCCCGCCGTGTTGCGCCTCGTCATGAGCATGGTCGCCGCCGGCACCGCCCTCGCCGTCCCCGGCAACCACGACATCAAGCTGATGCGAAAGCTGCGCGGTCGCCCCGTCACCGTCGCCCACGGCCTCGCCGAATCGCTGGCCCAGCTAGAAGCCGAGCCGCCCGCCTTCCGCGACCAAGTGGCCCCCTTCCTCGATGGCCTCGTCAGCCATTACGTGCTGGACGACGGCAAGCTGGTCGTCGCCCACGCGGGCATGAAAGAGGAGCTGCAGGGCCGCGCCGCCGCCGCCGTGCGCGACTTCGCGCTCTACGGCGAGACCACCGGCGAAACCGACGAGTTCGGCCTGCCGGTGCGCTACAACTGGGCCGCCGAATACCACGGCCCGGCCACCGTCGTCTACGGCCACACCCCCGTGCCGCAACCCGACTGGCTCAACCGCACCCTCAACATAGACACCGGCTGCGTCTTCGGCGGCCGCCTCACCGCCCTGCGCTATCCCGAAATGGAACTGGTCGCCGTGCCCGCCCTACGCGCCTACGCCGCCCCCGCCCGCCCGCCGGCCGACCTCTCCCCCACCCCCTCCCCTACGAAGGGAGGGGAGCTAGACGACGACCTCTCCCCCAGCACCTCCCCCACGAAGGGAGGGGAGCTAGACGGCGAGCGGGACTCCCCCTTCCTTCGTAGGGAAGGGGGCGGGGGGGTTAGGTCGGCACCCGCCCTCACCGCCCAGCAGCAACACGACGAACTGCTCGACATCAGCGACGTGCTGCACAAGCGCATCATCAGCACCGCCCTGCGCGGCAACATCACCATCCGTGCCGAAAACGCCGCCGCCGCGCTCGAAGTCATGAGCCGCTTCGCCGCCGACCCGCGCTGGCTGATCTACCTGCCGCCCACCATGTCGCCCTCCGAGACCACGGCCCAGCCCGGCCTGCTCGAACATCCCGCCGAGGCGTTCGCCTATTACCGGGCCAACGGCGCGGATCGGGTGGTCTGTGAAGAAAAGCACATGGGATCGCGCGCGCCGCTCATCGTCTGCCGCGATGCCGAGGCCGCCCGCCGCCGCTTCGGGGTCACCGACGGCACCAGTGGCATCTGCTACACGCGCACCGGTCGCCGCTTCTTCGACGACCCGGCACTGGAGGCCGCGCTGCTCGACCGCGTGCGCGCCGCGCTGACGGCTGCCGGCTTCTGGGAGGAGTGGGCGACCGACTGGGTGCTGCTCGACTGCGAACTGCTGCCCTGGTCGGCCAAAGCACAGGAACTGTTGCGCCGCCAATACGCCGCCGTGGGAGCCGCTGCCCGCGCCGCGCTAGGGGCCGCCGTGCCGCTGCTCGAACTGGCCGCCGCCCGCACCGGCGACCCTGGCCTACCCCTAGCCCACTTTATCGAACGCGCACAGGGGGCCGGCGCGTTCGTAGATGCCTACCGCCACTACTGCTGGCCCGTGGCCGGCCTAGCCGACCTGCGCCTAGCTCCATTCCACATCCTCGCCACCGAGGGCGCGGTTCACAGCGACCGCGATCACACTTGGCACATGGACACCCTGGCTGCCGTCTGCCGCGCCGACCTCGGCGACTCGCCGCTGCTAGTCGCCACGCCCTATCAGGTCGTGGATCTGGCCGACCCAGCGGCGGAAGCGGCCGGCACAGCTTGGTGGGAAGCCCTGACCGCCCGTGGCGGCGAAGGCATGGTGGTCAAACCCTGGACTTTCGTGGCAAGCGGCCCGCGCGGCCTGCTCCAGCCCGCGATCAAATGCCGCGGCCGCGAATATCTGCGGATCATCTACGGCCCCGACTACACCGCGCCCGCCAACCTGGACCGCCTGCGTCGCCGCGGCGTGGGCGGCAAACGCTCCCTGGCCCTACGCGAGTTCGCGCTCGGCCTCGAAGGGCTAACCCGCTTCGTCCGCCGCGACCCGCTGCGCCACGTCCACGAATGCGTCTTCGGCGTGCTGGCCCTCGAAAGCGAGCCGGTAGACCCGCGCCTGTAATGCGGATTGCGGATTGCGGAAGCAGTCATTGAGACCAACGGCGCACCTTATAGCACGCAAAACTATAGGCGGGTGGCTCCGCCCCGCCTATAGTTTTGCGCCATTATGTACACCCAACCATCCAAATCTCCGTGTCTCCGTGTCTCCGTGGTGTCGTCCGTGCCGCAGCCTACTTCAGCCGCTTGATGATATGCCAACCATAAGGGCTGGCGGTTGGATCATACGGGGCCAAGCCGATCTCGCCCGGCTTCAGCTTGAAGCCCACATCGCCGAACGCGGGAATCATTTGGTCACGCGGCGCTTCGTCGGCATTGGCCGGCGCCACGCCCAGGTTTGCCATTTCGTAGATGCCGGGCGGGCTGTCATCGGTGTTGTCTTTCACCAGTTGATCGAAATCGCTGCCGGCTTGCGCTTGGGCGAACAGCTTCTCGGCCAGCGCCTGCGCCTCATCCTTCGTGCGGACGATGTTTTTCCCTGGTATGGTGCCCTGGAAGCCGATCAGGATATGCTGCACCGTGATATGCTCCGCTTCGCCCGCCGGCACCACCACGGTCGGCAGCGCCCCCAACCGCTTGATGATATGCCAGCCGTAGGGGCTAGTGGTCGCATCATAGGAGGCCAGGCCAATCTCGCCCACTTGCAGCTTGAAGCCGACATCCCCGAAGGCCGGGATCATCTTCTCGCGCGCATATTCTTTGCTCGACCCCAGCGTGACCCCGGCATTCGCCAGCGCATAGATGCCGGGGGCGCGGTCGTCAGTGTTATCCTTCACCAGTTGGTCAAAGTCGGTGCCGGCTTTCGCCTCGGCGAACAGCTTTTCGGCCAACGTCTTCGCCTCGTCTTTGCTGCGGGTAATGGTTTTCCCTGGTATACTGCCCTGGAAGCCGATCAAGATGTGTTGGACCACGATATGCGGCGGTTGGCCCGCCGTGGCGGCAATAGCGGCGGGGGTCGTGCCGGCATTCCCGCCCGCCGGGGCAGGAGTGGCCGGCACGGATAGGCTGGTCGGCAACACCAGCGTCGTCACTGCCGCCGGGGTCGGCGCGATGGCGGTGGGTGTGAGAGCCGCGTCGCCGCAGCCCGCCAGCAGCGCCAATAACGGCAAGACAGGCAGCATAAGAGTACGTAATCGCATCGGATCTCCTTATATAGTGAGTAGTATCGTTGACAACCCTACTATTATACCGATTTTCGCGCCGATTAGCGAAAGCCAATCCTAAAAGGAGGCTCCCCATGGTTCGATCCCTCACGCAACGCTGGGCGGCGCTGTCCATTGTGGTCGGGCTGGCCCTAACCCTCTGGCCGGCGGGGACGTTACCCGCCGTCGCCGCGCCGCCGGCCCAGGCGACCCCCGTCACGCTAACCCTGGACCCGCCCGCGCCACAAGAAGGTCACACGCTGCTGATCCGCGTGCAAGCGCCCAGCAGCGCCACGGTCATCGCCGGCAGCCTGGGCAACAACGCACTGACCTTCACCTGCTGCGCCGCCGGGCAACCGTGGGCCGTGGCCGGCATCGAGCCATACCAGTCGCCGGCCACGCTGCCGTTGCGCGTCACGGTGCGGCTGGCCGACGGCACGATGCGCGCGGTAGACCAGACGGTGACGGTGCGCCGCTACCCCTATCCCACCCAGCGCACCAGCTACTACGGCCCACGCTTCGCCCCCAGTGTGCGGCAAACCGAATACGCCACCCTCGCCGCCGTGTTCGCCGGGCGCAGCGGCCCGCCCTTGTGGAGCGGCCCCTTCCTGCGCCCGTTGCATCGCCCGGTTGTGATCAATGCGCCGTTCGGCCAGCGCCGCGCCTTCAACGCCGAGCCGCCCTACGAGGTGCATACCGGCGTGGACTACGATGCGCCCAGTGGCACGCCGGTCTATGCGCCCGCGCCGGGGCGGGTCGTCTGGGCGCAACCCCTGCGCTTGCGCGGCAACGCGGTGATTGTGGACCACGGCGCGGGCGTGTTCACGCTCTACGCCCACCTCTCCGCCTTCCGCGTGCGCGCCGGCGACCGCGTGCAACCCGGCGACCTGCTGGGCCTGGTCGGCAGCACCGGCAACTCGCTCGGCCCGCATCTGCATTGGGAAGTCCATGTGGCCGGCCCGGCCGTCGAACCCATCGAGTGGATCACGCGCTTTTGGCCGTAGGCGGCGGCCCGACCAACCTAACCCCCCAACCCCCTTCCCTACGAAGGAAGGGGGGAGCCGCCGCCGCCCCACCCCACCCCGACTGCGCGGCCCCACCTCCGTCTGACTCCCCCTTCCTTCGTAGGGAAGGGGGTTGGGGGGTTAGGTTGGTCGGGCCGCCGCCTACGGCCACAAAACTTTGCGCCGCACCCGGCCGTAAGCGGCTGCTTGACTCACCCTCACAGCGGGGCTATAATGGCGGCAGGGAGGACGGACCGATGGATGGGGCGGTGATTGAACGCGCGCGGCAGGGCGATGAAGCGGCCTTTGCCGTCATCTATGAATATTACAGCGCGGCCATCCATCGCTATGCCTACCGCATGGTCGGCAACCGCGAACAGGCCGACGACGTGATGCAGGAGACGTTTATCCGCGCCTACCAGAGCATGGCCCGGCTGGACCGCGACCCCAATCTGAGCGCCTGGCTCTATCGCATCGCCTCCAATTGCTGCCTCGACGCGCTCCGGCGGCGGCAGCGCATCCGCTGGCTGCCGATGGGCGACGACCCGGAGCGCGACGAGCAAATGGTCAGTGACGATTTTGCGCCTGGCGTGGTGGAAGCCGACGCGGTGCGGCGCGTGCTGGGCCAACTACCGGCGGCCCTCAGCATGACGTTGGTACTCCGCAGCAGCGAAGGCTTTTCCTGTGACGAAATCGCCGAGATCATGAACGTGCCAAAAGGCACCGTGTTCAGCCGGCTGTCGCGCGCGCGCGAACAGTTTGCCCGCTTATACGGGCAAGGCGGGCACGAGGAGAAGGGATGACGTGTGCGCGGTATCGCGCCCTCATTTCGCGCTACCTCGACGATGAACTGACGGCGCGGCAACGAACCGAGTTACTCGATCACCTAACCGGCTGTGCGAATTGCAGCGCCGATCTAGCGCGCTTGCGCCTGGGTGAAGTGCTGCTCCGCAAGCTGCCGGAACCCCCGCCTCCGCCGCCCGCTCTCGGTAGCAATGTGCAGCGCGAGGTACGGGCCATTCGGCAGCGCCGGCGGCGCGACCCGCGCTGGTGGCTGGCCGCCGGCGGGCGCTTGCCGGCGCGCACGGCCTTGCTCGGCTGGACGGTCTTGCTGCTGTTGCCGCTGGCGGTGACGCTGCTGCCCCGCC
>JALYUO010000704.1 GCA_030853735.1 Chloroflexota bacterium | reverse complement strand
GGGCAGGGGAGCTGGGGGTTCTATCATCCTTTGGTGCTGTTCCTGGAAGCGATCGCTTTGAGTCTTCTGGTCAGTCTCCTGGCAGCGAGTGCAGGAGTGCTGATATCGCTACATGTAGCAACGGCGCGGCAGGCGCAGCAAATCTTGATCGTTGGCACAATCGTACTCATATTCGGAGGTCTCCTAGCGATAAGCGCATTGCCTACGGACCTTATCTCATCGTTGAGCTATGCCCAGATTTTGCTTATTGCCATAGCGGTTATTGCTATACTGGATGCGGTCTTGCTTGGATTATCACTGGTGAGCTTCCAACGTTCGCGCTTGATCTTGAGCTAAGGTTATCAGTGACAAGTTAAGGTTTTGCGCGCCATGTTAAGGGCTGCAAGGAGTAATTTTGGAACGAGTTTTCCAGGCACGAACGCGGGGATCGCTCGTCAACCGTGACCGGTTCGCTGCCTCCGGCTCGTTCAGCGGTCATGTCTAGCCGTACAGGCGCGCTTCCCGCAGGGCCGCTTCGCACGCCAGGGTGTGCGCGCGGCGGGTCAAGGCGGGCAATCAGGTTCGCAACGTCCCGTTCAGATGAATAACGGCCTACAAGAAGTCTCTGAGGCGTTCGGTGAGGCGGGGGGAGCGCAGTTTGCGGAGAGCTTCGGCCTCGATCTGGCGCACGCGCTCGCGCGTCACGCCAAGATGTTCGCCCACTTTTTCTAGTGGGTACTGGTGGCCGTTGCCCAGGCCGAAGCGCAGTTGCAGCACGATGCGTTCGCGCTCGGTCAGCACATCGTCCAACACGTCAGCCATCTCCTGCTTGAGTAGGGATTGCGCGGCCATCTCTTCGGGCGCGGCGCTGGTTTCATCGCGCACAAAGTCGCGCAACTGGTTCTCCTCGGATTCATCGCCGACCGGGGCTTCCAGCGAAACAGGAGTCTGTGCGGCGCGCAGGATTTCGCGCACTCGTGATCCCTCAATGCCCAGCTCTTTGCCGATCTCTTCGGCTTTGGGCGCGCGCCCCAGCTTCTGGTGCAGGTCTTGCGACACCTGGGCCACGCGGCCCATGGCCTCCCCGATGTGCGCCGGCAACCGGATCGTGCGCGACTGCTCCGAAATGGCGCGCAGGATGGCCTGACGAATCCACCAAGTTGCGTAGGTCGAGAACTTGAAGCCACGCGCCGGGTCAAACTTATGGACGGCACGCAATAGGCCCATATTGCCCTCTTGGATCAGGTCAAGCAGGGTCAAGCCACGCCCCACATATTTTTTGGCGATGCTGACCACCAAGCGCAGGTTCGCCAGCACAAACTTTTGCGTGGCCTCCAGATCGCCGGCCGCGATGGCGCGGGCCAAGGCAAACTCTTGCTGGCTACTGAGCAACGGCGCACGGCTGATCTCGCGCAGATAGAGGCGCACCGGGTCGGTCACGTAGGCTGGGTCCACTTGGCGCATGGCCGCTTCTTCGTCGGCCCAGGGTGGCTCCTCATCCTCGTCACCCACAACCGGCGCTGCGCCGGGCAGGGAGCGGGCGGCAGCAGGTAGCTGGTCGCTTGCTGCGGGCAGGCTGAGATCGCTTGCGACCGGCAGGCCAATATCGGCTTCAGCAGACAAGCCCGCTAGCGGCGACTCGACCAGGTTGATCAGATCCGCGCCGGTGGCGGCCTCAGTTTCCATCCGCTTCAGTTCTTGAAACAGCGCCTCGCCTTCCGGGCTTTCGGCCGTAGCCCGTGCGTTCTGTTCGCCCTCCGGGTCAAGGCCGATGCCGGTGGTATCTATGGGCGCGTCCGTCGTAGCGGTAGCGGCCTTCGCTTTTGCCCCTCTAGCCATAATGGCACCTCTTTCTCCCGTGCGCCACATTATTGCGTTGCCTACCTGTGTTTAGGCATTATTAGTAATACACTTAGGTCGCGCTTTCGGTTTGCAAGAGCTATGCCAACAGGCACGCGTGGCGTAGCCGCCCATCACGCCGAGACGCGCAAGATACGGTTACGCAGCTGGATCAACGTATCGTGCAAGGGAATCGCAGCGGGGCGCGTCGCAAGATAGGCCAGTAAGTCTGCGACTTGGCGTGGGTCAGGCCCGGCCGGCGGTGGGGCACTGCCGCCACGGGCGCGGTAGGGGAGTTCGATCTGGGCTAGGGCGCGTGTGCTGTAGCGCCCAGCCGTTTCCAGCAACAGCCCGGCGGCAAAGGCGGTATCATGCCCGGTGTGGGCGAGGCTACCCTCAGTGGTCGCTGCTTCCGCCGCCCGCAAGGTCGGCAGCAGTTCGTGGAGCAAGCTGCGGCGCGCGGCGAAGACGCGGCCCAACGGGTTCCGCACCGCCCCCAGGCGCGGGTAGAACACGCGCAGCCAGGTCCAGATCGGTACGGCGGCTAAGTCATCGCCCGACAACGCCAGCAGATGGGGGAGCGTGCTGGGGGCCGGTCCCTGGTCGGGCGGGTCATCGGCGGCTTGCGCCCAGAACGGCTTGACCAGCAACAGATGCGGATCGTGCAGCAGGGGGCCGACCAGGGCCGGCACATCGCCTGGTCGCAGTTCCCGGCCTTGCGGGTCTAACCACACTAAGATGTCGCCGGTGGCGAGGTTGCAAGCTGCCTCCAGCAGGGCCGCAGGACCGGGCGGCTGCCCGTCTACCGCCACGACCCGCAGCACCGGCACGCCGCGTGCCGCCGCTTGCGCGGCGCTGTCGTCGGTGGAGGTTGCGTCTACCACCACAATCTCATGGACAAACGGCTGAGCTGGGTCGCCCTGTAAGGCGCTCTGCAAGCCTTTAAGCAGCGGCCAGATACGCGGGGCATCGTTATGCGTCGGCAGGATGAGGCTGATGTGGGCTTGCCGTTCGCGGCGCAGCAGTTGCCAGCGGTCGCTGTCGGCGAATTCGTCGTAGTGATAGCTGTTTTCGACAAACCATTGCGCGGCGGTCCAGCTGACTTCCGGCTGATCGCGCAGTTGGGTCAGATAGGTGGCGAGATCGAGCGGGCGGGCGGCGCGGGTCAGCAGCACCGGGCGGGCCGGGTCAGCCAGCACCAGGTCAAGCATTGGCCCGCGCGCCGCCGGCCGGTGTGGGCCTTCAGGCAAGCCCAGCACCACGAGGTCGCCCGGCTGCATCTGCTCGGCGACAAAGCTGGGGCTGTCGGCGGTCAGGGTCAGTACCTGCTCCACCGGCGCACGGTGATCGCTGGGCTGCTCTACGTGGCGTTGCAAGGCGAAATAGGGCGCATCGTGGTCAGGGCGCGTTTTGACCGGGGGCACGCTATGCAGCAGGCGCACCGGCGTGCCGATCCGATCTGCCAGGGTGCGCCCGATTTCGAGCGCCAATTCGGCCGCCGGCCCGCCGCGCAACGGCAGCAGCACGCGGCGTACCCGGTCCAGATCGGTCTCGCTGCCCAGGCGGGCCAGGATCAGGTTGCCCGGTGGGGCCGCCAGCAGGTCGTCGGTGATGCGCCCGAACAGCGTGCCCGGTTCGTGGGCGTGGCCCTTCCAGTGCAGTAGCAGCAGGTCGGCGGCTTCGGCGCGCATCGCTTCGCGGATACCGGCCCCTACACTGGAGGATACCTTGATCAGCGTGTGAACCGGCACCTGGAGCGGGGCACCTTGCACGGGCGGACCGGGCGGGGTGACGGTCGCCGGTAGATAGCCGAGCATAGCGCGATAGGCCCGCGTCATGTTCCGTCCTTCGGCGGGCCGCTGCCCCGGCGCAACGGTGACGACCGCCAACACCAACACCCGCGCCTCGTGCGGCAGGTAGGGATCAGCTCCGGCGATGAGTGCTGCCGCCAGACTCAACAGCGCGGGCGCAACGCTGAGATTCAGCAACGGCACCAGGACCGTGCAAGGCCGCGTGATCGGCTCCCTCATGCGGGGTGCTTCATGTGGATGCCGGACTCCATTGTCCGCCTCCGGGATAACGAGTGCAAAGTTGAAAGGGCAACGTGGAAAGTGACGGTGGCTACGTGCCGCACGATCCTTGACTGCTGCGGCACAAGCAACTACCGTGATCTAACGGCATAGCAAGGGGTGCCACTTTCCACTAAAACGAGGCGACTGGAACTCGCCGCTACCGCTACGAAGCCCG
>JALYUO010000206.1 GCA_030853735.1 Chloroflexota bacterium | reverse complement strand
CCCCCTGACCCCGCCTACGGGCAAGCAGTCAGGGTTACGGCCACCCGGCCCTTCCAGCCACCAGGAGTAGACGCACACCCCTGTACCCCAGCGCGGCCCCGTGCGCCGCCTGCCGCTTTTGCTCTGCACCCTGTCGTCGAGTTGGTCCCACCGGCATCGTTCCGCTGGGGGGGTCACGGTTCCCCCACTGGCCGGCTCCCCTGGCGCTGTCCGGCGTATGTATGCGTCGGATGCCGGATCGGGGTTGCCTCAACTGGCCCCTGCTCATTATCCCACCGCCGGCGCCGTGCGCCTAAGTTGCTATGCCTGTCAAATCGGACCCCCCCACGAGTTTTTGACCAATTTGCCGTCGCAAGCTAGGAAAATTGGCCCGCTGCGCTGAAAAACTCGCGGGGTGGCGTGCAAGCACGGATTGGACAGGCGCAACTTGCGGTGGGCGTTATGGCAGGAGCCAGCGAGGACCCCGGTCCTTTAGCCTCCAACGCCATACGCCCCCAACACATGCACAGGAGAACCTTACGGGTCAGCGGGTGAAGAACCTGCCGTGACACCCAACGCGGAAACCTTGGTGCCTCTGTGAGACCGTTACGCGCTCGACGATCCCGGTACTGGAGAAAAAGTTGGGCAACCGGCGCCCCGCCAGGGCAACGCCTACTGAATTGGTTGCGCGTCCGCATAACTCCATAGGCCGAAAGTATAGGATGGTGGCCGTAACCCTGACCCCACGCCCCGTTAGTGAGTTTTTACCCCAACTTACGTTGGTTTGCTACTGACGCTTTACTTATTCGCTTACAGAGGAGATCCCCATGAACGGTCTAAATCGCGTGCAACTCATCGGCAACGCCGGCAAAGCCCCCGAAATGCGCTACACCACCGGCGGCAAACCCGTCACCAACTTCAGTGTGGCCGTCAACCGCACCTACCGCGACGCCACCGGCACCCCCGTCGAAGAGACGGAGTGGTTCAACTGTGTCGCCTGGGACAAGCTGGCCGAAACCGTCAACAGCTACGTGCAGCGGGGCGCGCTGCTCTACGTCGAAGGGCGCCTGCAGACCCGTAGCTGGGAGCAAGACGGCACCAAGCACTACAAGACCGAGCTGATCGTCAGCGAAGTCAAGTTCCTCGACCGCCGCCCGGCCGGCACCCCGGCGCCCGACACCGCTACGGCGGACGACGACGAAGGCGACCTGCCCTTCTAGGAGCGACGTGGGGAGCGACGGTCCGCCACGTCGCTCCCTGCTCCCTGGCCTATCGGCGGCCTCCCCTACCTTTTGCTGCTCATACCTACCTATAAAGGAGATCCCCATGAAAAACGTCCAAACCACCATCAGCCCCGACGGCAAGACCCTGACCATCGCCGTGGACCTGACCCAAAGCCAGGGGCCGTCCAGCTCCGGCAAGAACGATATTATTGCCACCACGGCGGGCAACGTCAACATCCCGGTGCCTGGCAAAGGCGACGTGACCCTCGGCCTCAACCTCTACACCAAACGCTAGAGCGCGGTGCCCCGACCCGTCCCCCTACGCGACCCCCTGGCCCACCGGCGCACCCTCCGCCACGGGGTGCGCCGGCCTCGTACTAAGGAGCTGCCCATGCCCCGCCCGGAAAGCGTAGCCGTCGGTGGCTACTTTCCCGCCCCCGACGCGGTAATCGCGCCGATTGCGGCCCTGATTGATACCCGCTCCGCCTGGGAGCGCCACGTTGATCCCCGCACCCAGGCCACCGTCTACCCCCAGTACGCGCTGCTCGACCCCTGCGCCGGCGATGGGGCCGCCCTGGTCGCCTGTGGGCACGCCCTGTTCGGCAGTCCCTGGCCGGTCGCCCGCCAGGGTCCGGGCGTGCGGCTCTACGCCGCCGAACTCGAAACCGCCCGCGCTATCGCCCTACGTAGTCGCTGGCAGAGCGAGCGCGGCGCCGGCAGCGGCCACGAAGCCCTGCACAGCGACGGCTTTGCCGTCCACTGGACTACCCACGCCACGGCCCAGGGCGCGTCCCTGCTGTGGCTCAACCCACCGTATGACTTTCACCCCATCCATGGCCGCCTGGAAGAAGCCTTCCTGCAACGTTTTACGTCCGCGCTCACTCCTGGTGGCGGCTTGCTGGTCTTCCTGATCCCCTACCCCGCCCTGGCCGCTAGCGCCGCGACCCTGGCCGCCGAGTATACGGATCTCCATGTCTACCGCTTCCCCGACGATCTATTCGAGGAGTTCAAGCAGATCGTCGTGCTGGGCCGCCGGCGCCTAACCCCCCTCACCCTGGCCGGAGCCGGCGCCACCCAGGTCGATCAACTCTGCGCTTGGAGCGCGGATAGCACCACCATCCCCGTGCTACCGCCCGCCGGTCACGCGGCGCCGGTGCTGGCCCTGGCCGCTGCCGCTCAGGATAGTTTCGGCGAGTGGGTCGCCCAGCCGCTCGACCTGACCCGGCTGCTACCCCATCTCACCCCCTGGACGGTCGGCAGCAGTCTCTACACCGGGCCGCCGCCGCGCTGGACCAGCGCCGCCGGTGGGCACCTTTACCCGGTGCAGGAAGCCGGTCTGCACCAACCCTATACCGCCTTCCTCCAACGGCAGTTGCCCGTCGCCCAACCGCCCAAACCCGCCTATCTGGCGACCATGCTCGCGTCGGGACTGCTCAACGGTCTACGCTGTGAACCCGACGACCCCCGCAGCGCCTGGCCGCCGGTGATCATCAAGGGCCGCTTCCACAAAGAGGCGCGCACCGTTGAACGCAAAACCAACAAGAAAGGCGAAGTCATCGGCATGGTGCAGGTGCAGCAGCCGGTGCTGTCAGTCACGATCCTGACCCTAACCGCGACCCCCACCTACTACGATCTCGCGCCGGGCAGTGTGCCGTCGGACGCGACGACGGTGGCCGCGATGAATATCGCCGATCTGCTGGCCCACTACGGTCAGGGGCTAGCCCGCCTCATGACCCAACAGTTCCCGGCCCTGCACCAACCCACCGACCCCGCCGGGCTGCTGCCGCTACCGCCCACCGGCCGGACCCCCTTTACCGCGCAGGCCCACGCCGTCATGACCCTGCTCAAGCTGCTGGCCCAGGGCCGCAACCCGT
>JALYUO010000189.1 GCA_030853735.1 Chloroflexota bacterium | reverse complement strand
GGCCGGGGGTCCAGCACCCGCGCCCGGAGCGGTTCTGGCCGAGCGACGCGGTGCCGCTGGCGGATGCGTTGCTCCAGGCGGCGGGCTGAGGGGAGGGGCGTGTATGTCGGATGTAGCAATTATAGCGCGGCTAACGGCAGGGGCGAGTCCTTTTGATTGCGCGGCCCGCGCGGAATTACGGAGCGACCGTCCTCACGTTTCACGCTGCACGTTTTACGTTTAGGGGGTCAGCGGATTGTCGGCGTGGCGGATTTCGGCCAGCGCCTCGTTCACAGCTTCTTGCAGCGCCGGGTCCAGGTCGTCACCCAGCATCTGCAACGCCTGCTGCGCCACCCGCCCGCCCAACTGGCCCAGCGCCCAGACGGCGGCTAGTTGCACTTCGGCATCGTCGTCGTCGAGCAGCGGCAGCAGCGCCGGCGCATTGGCCCGTTCGCCCAGTTCGCCCAACGCTTGGGCTGCCGCGAAGCGCATCACCGGTTGCGCGCTCTGGGCCTCTTTGAGCAGTGTCGGCATCCAGCGCGTGTTCATGTTGCGGCCCATGGCGTGGACGGCGCTGGCCGGCAGCAACCCACTTTCGGCGTAGGCGCGCGCGATTGCGGTTTCCACCTCAGCATGACCGCCGAAGTAGCCCACCGCTTCCAGCGCCCGGCGGCGCACGTCGGGGTCGGCGGCGGGATCGCGCACCGCTTGCAATAGGCTATCACGCAGGCGGTCGGCCAGTTCGCGCTTGACTTTGCCGGTCTCGGCGCGCAATGCGGCGGGAGCCAAGATAACGGCGGCGGCGGCCCGCACGCCCGCATCAGCATCACTCTCCAACACAGTGAGCAGCAGCCGCAGCGTGCTGGTACTCTCGTCTTCCACCAAGCCCTCGACAGCGCGGCGGCGCACCTGCGGATCGGAGTCGGCCAGCAGTACCGTCAGCGTCGTGTCAAAGTTATATTCGATGTTGTCCTCCGCCACTTGCACGAGGGTGGTCACGATTTTGCGCCGCCGCTCCACACTGCCGGCCGGCCAGAGCAGAGCCAGCGTGGCCCGTTCGGCGCTCGGTAGGTCGGAGAGAAACGTCAGGCCCGCTGCGGTGAGCGGTTGGTTGTCGCTGATAATGGCGTTGAGTTGGTCTTGAAAGTCCATAGCAGTAAGCAGTAGGCGGTAGGCAGTATAGGCAGGAGACGAGAGACAAGTGAAAATCGCTGCCTGTGTTCTCGTCTCCTGCCTACCGCCTACTGCCTACTTTTTGGTAGGGTCGTAGAAATACGCGCCGGCGGTGTTCGGGTCCGGCTCAAAGCCGCTATGGTGGCCGGTTTCGAGGATGGCGCGCAGGGCACCCGGCGAGAACGGGCGCTCCAGGTTGACGACCGGCAAGAGGTCGGTCAGCAAGGCTAGGTAGCGCCCAGCGGCCTCTTCGCCGACGAGTTCAAAGGCTTTGCCGACAATCGCTTCGCCCTTCTTGCGCTCGGCCTCGTCCAACCGCTTGATACCGTCCAGCCGGGTGAAGCGTTCTTCCCGCAATACCCAGTCGGGGCTGACCGCCGCGTAGAACGTGGTGGGCCGATAGACAAAGCGGCTGCGGCGCTCGTCATATTGCAGCAGCGAGTCTTCTTGCGCCGCCGTGCGCTCGAAGCGCAAAATCAGCACATTGGCTTGGTCGGTCGCTTCCAGCGTGAAAGTCGCACCCGGCACCAAATACTCGCCGAAGAAGGCATCGAAGCCGACGATATAGCCCCCACGGTTGCCGGTGGGGTAGCGCAGCTCAACCGGGAAGTTGATGAACAGCGACGGCACTTCGATCCGCAACAGGGCGGCGCGCTGGTCTTCCAGCATCGGCGGCGGCAACAACACCCGTGCGGTCGGGCTGTAGGGCAGCAGCCCATTTTCGTATTCGTAGTAGGTGAGCGCGTGATCCCAGGTGGTCGTGCCTGCCGGCACCGGCGGTTCGAGTGCCTGGGCCGTGGCGTCTTCCAGATAGCGGAAGTCCAGGCCCAGTTCGCTCGGCTTGCGCTTGGGTGCGCTGACCGGCGATGCGCCGGCCACGATCCAGAGCCGGTCGCCCGGCACACCGACAAACTCAAAGTCTTTCTTTTCGCGCAACATACGATAGTTGAGCGAGAAGCGCAGCCGCTCGTAGTCGGGGTCGGTCTCCCGCCGGTTCAGCACATCGCTGAGGAAGGCGCGATCCGACAAGGCTTCTTGCGTTTCGATCAGGTAGTCTTTGACGCGGCGGAAATCGCCTTTGCTGAAGCGCTCCACATGATCTTCGGGATACCAATCGCCGCCGAACGAGGCAAAGCGGAAGTCCTCGCCCAATGCTTTGCCCAGCATCGTCGTCAGCCCGTCGCCGTGTTCGGCCAGGATCGCGTCGAGATCGCCGGCCAGATCGAGCGTCGCCGCACCGTCGCTGGTGGGCAGGGTGAAGCGCACGGGGCGCGGCGGGGCGGGCGGCACCGGCGGGGCCACCGGGCGCACCGGGGC
>JALYUO010000183.1 GCA_030853735.1 Chloroflexota bacterium | reverse complement strand
GCCGGGGGCCGCGCCCTGCCTATAGTCGCCCACATCTGCGGCACCGCCGCCGACCCGCAGGATCTCGCCGCCCAGGAGCAAGCCTTGCGCGCCGCCGGGGTGCTGCTGGCCCCCAGCAACGCCGCTGCTGCCCATCTCGCCGCCGCCATCGTCTGTTGAATGCGGAATGCGGATTGCGGATTGCGGAATGACGACGGAATCTATAAACCGTCCCCGTCGCTAATTCAGAACTCAGAAGTCAGAACTCATCGTTATTCCGCATTCCGCATTCCGCATTCCGCAAGCGTAACTCGTCGCTATTCCGCATTCCGCATTCCGCATTCAGAAAAGGAGGCTCCTCATGTCCCAACCCGATGCCATCGCCGCCCTCTTAGCCGACGGCCCGCGCGTCCTCAATGTGGGCGTGCCCACCTTTGCCGCGACGCTGGCGACCGTCGGCGCGCCCCATCTGCACGTTGACTGGCAACCCCCCGCGCAAGGCGACCCCGCGCTGGCAACGACCCTAGCCGCGCTGGCCGACGACCCGACCCCCGGCAGCCTGGGCGCGCGCATCGCCGCCGCCAATGCCCTGGCGGTAGAGCGCATCCTAGCCGCCGACCCGGTGTGGGAAGATGTGCGCCCCGCGCGCAGCCTCTGGCCGGAGATGGACGACCGCCTCCTCTTCCACGCCGGCCCGCCCATCGCTTGGGAGCGGATGTGCGGCCCCATGCAAGGCGCGGTCATCGGCGCGATCCTGCTCGAAGGCTGGGCCGCCGACGAAGCCGCAGCGCGCGCGCTGGCCGATAGCGGCGGCGTGCGCTTTGCACCCTGCCACCACTACAATGCCGTCGGCCCGATGGCCGGGCTGGTCTCGCCGTCCATGCCCATGTTCGTGGTCCGCAACGCCGCCGGCGACAATATGGCCTATTCGTCGCTCAACGAAGGCATGGGCAAGGTGCTGCGCTACGGCGCGTTTGCCCCCGAAGTGCTGGACCGGCTGCGCTGGATGTGCGATACGCTCGGCCCCACCTTGCAGATCGGCATCCAGGCACTCGGCGGTCTGCCGCTCAAGCCGCTGATCGCCCAGGCGTTGCAGATGGGCGACGAGTGCCACAACCGCCATATCGCCGCCACAGCCCTGCTGTTCAAGGCTCTGGCTCCCACCCTCATCCGCGCCCTCGACGACGGCCCGCGTGTCGCCGCCGCGCTCGACCCCATTGCCGCCAATAACTACTTTTTCCTCAACCTAGCAATGGCCGCCTGCAAAGCCAGTCTGACCGCCGCCCACGGCATCCCCGACTGCACCGTAGTCACCACGATGGCCCGCAACGGCGTGGAGTTCGGCATCCGCGTCAGCGGCACCGGCGATGCCTGGTTCACCGCCCCCGTCGCCGTGCCCGATGGTCTCTACCTGCCCGGCTTCAGCGCCGCCGACGCAGCCGGCGACATTGGCGACAGCGCCATCACCGAAACGGCGGGGCTGGGTGGCTTTGCCATGGGCGGCGCACCGGCCGTGGTCAAGGTGGTCGGCGGCACGCCCGCCGATGCCGTCGCCTACACCGAAGCCATGTACGGCATCACCCTGGCCCGCAATCCCCACTGGACCCTGCCCCCGCTGGGTTTCGCCGGCACGCCCATCGCCATTGACGTGCGCCGCGTGGTAGACTCCAACGTTTTGCCGATCATCAACACCGGCATCGCCCATCGCGCAGCCGGGGTCGGCCAAGTCGGTGCGGGGCTGGTGCGGCCCCCGCTGGCCTGTTTCACCGCCGCCTTGCAGGCGCTGGGAGCCGCGTGCGCTCAGGGCTGATAATAGAGCCGCCCTTGATCCACCGGCCGCTGTGTTCTATAATCAGGTGGCAACGGGCTGTCCATAGCGGTCGCCAGGAAACACACAGGTTAAGGCAAGGAGAGACACTTCTTGGCGCTTGAAGTAGCGACTAGCACGGGGTCGCGCCCCTCCCTCCCGGCCCCGCCGCGTTCAGCGATGTTACGTATCGGGACATGGCGCATCTATGCCTTCCTAAGCCGGCACCTGCTGGTGCTACCCATCTTGCTGGTGGGAGCGTGGCTGCGCTTTAGTGGCCTAGATCAAACCAGCCTCTGGCTGGATGAGCTTATGCAAACGGTCATTGATCGGCGGCCGTTAGCGGAGCTGTTACCGGAAGTTCGCAACTTGGTGGGGCAAGCCCCCTTAGATTACTTGATCGGCAATGTGTTCCAACGCTTTGGGCACAGTGATACGATGGTGCGCCTGCCGGCGGTACTGCTGGGTTGCGGGGCGTTGGTGTTGCTCTACTGGCTCGGCTGCCGGGTGTTCAACCAACGGGTGGCGCTGCTGGGCACGCTGCTATTAGCCTTTGCGCCCTTGCACTTGTTCTACTCACGCGAAGCCCGCCCCTATGCGTTACTGACCTTTATGACTCTGGCGGTGATGCTGGCTTTCAGCTACCTATGGCACGCCCCATCTACCCGTCGCACGATCGTTTACGGTGGCATCGCGCTGCTCGCCCTTTATGGGCACTATTACATTCTGATCGTCCTAGCGGTGCAAGGGGTGCTGGCTGCGCTTTACGGAATACGTGCGCTGCTACAACGGCAGGCGGTCAGCGCGGAACACGACCGCCGCGCTTTTGTCGGCGTAGCGTTGGGCATTGCCGGAGCGGTACTGGGCTTCCTCCCCTGGCTGCTGTATGATCTGATCTGGGGTCCGGCTACCCAGTTGAGCGGAACGGGGCAATTTGCCTGGGCCACGTTGTCGGCGGAAGTAGGCGATACTCTCACTGCATTTAGTCAGTTTACGCCTGCTGCTGAGACGGTCCGCACGCTGTTCTTAGCGTGTTGGCTAGTGGGCAGTATTGGGGCACTCTATACCCGCCAGGCTCCCAGCCTTGTTATCGCCTTACTACCGCCGTTAGGAATCGCGACGGCGTTGGCATTGATTACCCGCAGTAACTACTTCTTCGCTCCCCGCCAACTGATTTTCTGCCTACCATGCTATCTGTTAGGTGTAGCCGCCGGATTCGATCTACTGGGCCAGGGCATTCAGCGGGCTGTTGTACGCTTGTGGCGCGGGGTCCGCAGACCCCAGGCCGGCCCTACAGTAGCCGGTCGCTGGATGCTACCGATCCACTTAGCCTTGCTGCTGCCCTTGCTCGGCGGGCTGTGGTGGGGCGCAAGCAATGTCTTGGCGACCAATCCGCAGGATTGGCAACGGCATAATCAAGAAGAGGGCTGGCGGCAGGCCGCCGCGCTGATCCACACCTACCAGCAGCCCGGCGACCGCATTCTCGTCCCCGCCGGGTGTTCCAATCTGGGCCTGGGCTTTAACTTCAACTGTATCGATCTGTACTATCCTGACTTAGCGGCCCTGATCCACGTCAGTCCGTCGCTGGACGATCTCAAGGCGCAATACGCAGCGGCGCAAGGGCACGCCTGGATCTTGCTGGCTCCGGGGTATAATCGCACCTACTTCCAGGGCAACGATCAACTAGCGGCCTGGATCAGCGGGCTAGGTTTACGGCTGAATAATTATAATCTGGTCGAAGTGGCCTATGCCGACAGCCAGTTGATGATCCGCCCCGCGGTGCCCTTGCCGGCGGCGGAGTTTCAGCCCCTGATGGGCACCGCCGCCGCCGGCGGGGATGTGCTAACGTTGACGCGCCCCAGCCCGGCCCAACCGGTCAGTATGATGAGCCACGCCTTGCTGGTCGCACCGCAGCGCCAGTATCTGGTGACGTTCGAGTATCAAGCCGTATCACCCAGCACCGGCCCGTTCCAAGTGTCGGTGGCGGCGCTCGATTCCACGATTCCTGGCCGCTTTTTCGCCTACAACAGTCCCGATGTGCCGAATACGTGGCGGAGCGCGTCCCTACTTTATACCAGTAGCGCGGATGCGGCGACGGCAGCCAGTAGCCGGCTGATCGTGCGCTATGACGGCAGTGGGCAGGTGGCCGTGCGAAACATTCAACTCTATGACACGACCCCGTCCACTGCCCCGGTGCTGCCTTTCACCGCGTTACCCAGCGGCGAATTCCAACCGATCCTCGGTAGTGCGGTGGCCGACGGCGCAGTGTTGCGCCTGACGCGCGCCAGTGCCGATCAGCCGGTCAGCCTGACCGGCCACCCATTGAACACGCAGCCCCGTAAATCCTACCTGATCACCTTTGAATATCGCGCCCCATCCCCCAGCACACCACCTTTAAGCGTGTACGTGGATGCGCCGGACTCCATGACCCCTGGCCGGCACTTTGTCTATAGCAGTCCTGATCTGCCCAGTACGTGGCGCAGTGCCTCCTTCACCTACCTGCCCAACAGCGATACCGTAATTGCCGCCGCAAGCCGGCTGATCGTGCGCTATGACGGCAGTGGCAGTGTAGAAGTGCGAAACATCCGTATCAGTGAGAGTCCCTGATTGCCCTTGGTTCGTTCTTTAGCCGCCCTAAGCTGTGGCCCCGAACTCCAGGCGCTCACCCCTACCAGTGGTCAGGTTTTAGCGGTGCTAAGTCAAGCAATTTATGGAGGTGTTCTAAAGGGATATGTATTGTGCATTGCCGGCCCTGATGCACCCGATGGCCCCCTCACCTTGCGCGTGCCGTATCTCGCCACCGCGCAAGCCGCCCTCGTCGGCCAACCGGCAGCCGCGTTGCAAATCGCGCCCGGCTCCTTGCGGCTGGCAGATCGCCTGCATATAACCTGGACCGCCGCCCAACATTGGACCCCCACCTATCCGCAGCCAACCGGCAGCCCAACCGCCCAGGCAGCAGCCCACGCAACCCTCGCCACTGCCATCGCTCAGAGCGCCACGCAAGACGGCTTAGGGCGGTTGGCCCCCTTCCTGGCCGAGTTAGCGACCGGTCCTCTGCCCCCGACTCTCGCCGCCGACCCGTTGTTGCGCCGCGCCGCCACTACCCTGGCCGGGTTTCTCGTCGCCCGCCGCGCCGCCGACACCGAGGGCGCGACCACTGCGCTGATCCGGCTGATCGGCTTAGGGCCGGGCCTCACCCCATCAGGCGACGATGTGGTGGCGGGCATCCTGGCGACGCTGGTCTGGACCCAACCGCCCGATCTGGACGTAGCCGCGCTGGTCGCCGCAATCCGCGCCGCCGCCCCACAGCACACCAACCGCATCAGCGCCCGGCTGCTCTGGCACGCCGGCGCAGGCACCCTCTACGCCCCCGCCCTCGCGCTAGGCACCGCGCTGCTGGCCGGCGACTCCGCTGCCGTGGCCGCGCCCGCCCAGCAGCTATTCGCGCTGGGGCACACGTCAGGGGTGGACCTCGCGGTCGGCTTGCTGGCGGGGCGACTAGCGGTAGGGTTGTAGCCTATCTGAGGGCATACCACCTCAGTTGGTCGTTAGTATATTGAGTAGGAACTGCTCGGCTTATCCGATCTTCGGGTAGCACGCGTAGTAGAGAGGAGGACGTGTTGTGTTAGAACAGTATCCGGGATATTATCAGGATCGCTGGGGCCGAGAAGAAATCCTGATCGAAAACAACGGGCACGAACTGCAGATCTGGATTCGCGAGGTTGAGTTTCGGGGAACGGACTTCGACTCCTTAGAGCCACAAGCCGATCCCCAAGTCCTCGCGCTAAAACAGTTAGGTTTGTACATCGGTTGCTTATGTTCCTACACACTTGACTGGACGATGCCAATCCCAGTGATCCAAGGCGCAGAAGAGACTCCAGCGCTGCTTCAGGTGCATTTGACGCCGGGGGATCCACGACCACCGCCCAGAGGCGGCTTGGATGTCGAAACGCTCCAGCTAACGCTTGAGGTCGCACAACAAACCTATCAGTCGCGGGGAATCAGCGGGTGGTTCGTGGATGAATTAACGGACTTGGAACAAGCCCTCCCTATGGGCACCCATTTAAAAGTTTGTGCGACATGCGCTTTGGGTGGCTATCACCCGGCCGGGTTTGGCTCCTTTGGGGGTTTAGCTTGCTTTCGGGATAACAAGCAAGCATTCCGCGCGGTAAAGACGAAGTCCGATCTTTTTCGTGTGTGGCCTACACGGACAGAGTTTGTCCAAGAAACGTATGTATGCCCGCAATTTGAATTAGCCTCCCAGCCTTAGCGTTATTCTTGCCCAAGTGAGGTCGGCGACGGCGTACAACGCAGAGCCGAATCCCGTCCCCAAAGACCGCCCGATGATCCGGTGTTTCGTAGACTCCCCCTTCCTTCGTAGGGAAGGGGGTGGGGGGGTTAGGTCGGCCGCCACCCACCCACGAATCCCCCGCACGATCTGGTATAATGACAGAGCGACCTACCCACCCCCCTCAGCCAGCAAAGGACTCGCCCCATGCCCGCATCCCTGCGCCGCCTAGCCGCCCGATCTCTTGCCGCCCTACCCATCCTATTAGCCTTCATGCTCGCGCTGGGCAACCCAGCAACCCCCGGCG
>JALYUO010000179.1 GCA_030853735.1 Chloroflexota bacterium | reverse complement strand
CTGCCGCCCACCGCCGGCCCTGTCACCGGCGGAGCCGCCGGCCAGCCCGGCACCGACGCGGATGTGCAGCTGATCAACGACGCGATCACCGCCACCACCAAAGTAGACAGCTATCACTTCAGCGCCGCCCTCAACGTACCTGGCATGATGCAAAACGGCACCATTGACGGCGACTACCTCAACCCCGACAAAGGCCATCTGTTCCTCAAAACCGCCGGCGGCAGCCAGGAGATCATCAACATCGGCGACACCAGCTACGTGAAAAACGCCGACGGCAGTTGGCGCGCCGTCAGCATCAGCGCCGCCGCCTCTGGCCTGGGCGATGCGACCGGCATGGGCGGCCTCGGCGCGATGGCCGGCAGCCTTGACCCCAGCAAAGCCAGCAACATCTTTGGCCTAGTGGGGCGCTTTGCCGCCGGCATCAACACCGCCAACAAGGTCGGCACCGAGTCGGTAGACGGCTTCACCGTCACCCACTACAACGTGCCGCTCTTCCTCGGCAACCTGATGGGCACCGGCGGCAGCACCACCCCCGGCGAAACGCCGCTCGGCTATGCCGATCTCTGGCTGGACCCGACCACCAAGCTGGTCCATCGCCTCGCCTTCAAGTTGGATCTGACCGATCTGATGTCGGCGGCCTCTGCGTTCACCGGGCCGACCCTCGTGCCGGGCGCGCCCACCCCTACGCCCATCCCACCCATCGTCATCACCGCTGATGTCGGCCTCAAAGACTTCGGCAAACCGGTGCAGTTCACCAAGCCCACCGTCATCACACCGGTTAAATAGGTGCGTCCCAGGAGGCCGGCCATGAACAGTAGCGAACTACAAGCCACTCTGCCCGCAGTCGTGGCGATCATCGAAGCGAAAATGCCCTACGGCGCGGCCCTGGCGATGCGGAGCGGTGGCCTCAGCATTCGCGTAGACAACCGTGAGCAGCAAGCCAGCCGCAACGCCGAAAGCGTCGGCGTGGTGCTCACCGCCGCCAACGGCCAATATCTTGAAGAATACGCCACCACCACCCTCGACCGCGCTGGGCTGCTGGCCGAAGCCGCCGCCTGGGTCGCCGGCCTGGCCCGGCCCGCGCCCGCCGGCCCGCCCGTAGACATTGACCCCGGTCCCGCGCTGCGCGCCAGTTGGACCACGCCCATGCAGATTGACCCCGCCACGATGTCGCTGCAAGACAAGTTCGCCCGCGTCACTGCGCGCCAAGCGCAGGCCAAAGCCCTCGGTGGCCGCGTTGCCAATGCTACTGTCGCCTACGACGAAAGCGTGCAAGAAACGGTCTTCGCCAACCGCCGCCGCGTCCTGCACCAGAACCTGACCCGCCTGCGCCTCAGCACTACTCTGCTGGTGCGCGACGCTGCCGGCAATATCCAGTATGACTGGGACACCGCCGGCGGGTCGCTGGGCTGTGAACTATTTGACCAGGTGGACAGCCCCGATTACCCGCGCCCCCTGGCCGCCTTGCACGAATCGGCCCTGGCTCTGCTCACCGCCGAGCGCATCGAGCCGGGCGAATACGACTGCATCTGCGCCCCCGATGTCTCCGGCACCGTGGCCCACGAGAGCTTCGGCCACGGGGTCGAAACCGATATGTTCCTCAAAGAGCGCGCCCTGGCCGCCGACTACCTGGGCCGGCGCATGGCCGGGGCCGAAGTCAATATGTTCGACGATCCCACCCTGCCCGGTGCTTACGGCAGCTACTTTTTCGACGACGAAGGCACCCTCGCCCGCCCGGTGGCGATCATTGACGACGGCGTGTTCGTCAGCGGCATCAGCGACCTCTACTCGGCGGCGCGCCTGGGCATTGCCCGCACCGGCAACGGGCGGCGCGAAGCGTTCGACCGCAAAGCCTACGCTCGGATGTCCAACACCTACTTCCGCGCCGGCAGCACGCCCGTCGCCGCCATGATCGCCGGCGTAGACCACGGCATCTATCTCAGCCAACTTAGCAGCGGTATGGAAGACCCCAAAAACTGGGGCATCCAACTGGTCATGCACTATGGCCGCGAAATCCGCCACGGGCAGTTCACCGGGCGCGTCTTCCCCCAGGTCGGCATGACCGGCAGCGTCCCCGAAGTGCTGGCGAGCATCAGCCAAGTCGGCAGCGATTTTGCCGTAGACACCGGCTTTTGCGGCAAAGGCCACAAAGAGTGGATCCGCATTTCCGCCGGCGGTCCCCATCTGCGCCTACGCGCCCGCCTGAGTTAGACCTGCAAACAAGAGGAGTCAGCACCCCAGGTGCAAACGACGCGCGGCCTCTATAGTAATTCAGATAATGATCTAGACATGACGAGAGGAGTTCGCACCCCCAGGTGCGAACGACGCGCCGATAGATGGGAGGTGATCCATGGAAACCGTCTTAGATCAGATCCAACAGGCATTAGAAGCCCATCCGGGCGTACAGGACTGGACCTTGCACGAAACGCAGCAGGACAGCAGCCAACTCTATCTGATCAAAACTGAGCCGGAAGCCGTCCGCCTAGCCCATACGGTGCGCTACGATCTCGACATCTACCATGACCATGACGGTGGGCGCGGCGAAGCCGGCATCAGCCTGCAACCGGGCGAACTCGGCTTGCTGGCGGCGCGCCTGGATGAGGCGGTCTATCTGGCCGGCCTGACTCACAACCCGCCCTATACCCTGCCGCCCGCCGCCGCTGCGTACCCGGCGGTCGAAGCGTGGGACGCGGCCATTGGCACCCCTGACGCGGCGGCGCAAATCGCCCGTGACCTGGCCGCCGAAGTGCGTGCCGCTTTAGCCGACGAAGCCGGCGTGCGCCTGAGCAGCATGGAACTGTTCCTCGACAGCGCCACGATCCGGCTGCGGACCAGCACTGGCGTAGCCGCCACGCGCCGGGCTACGCGCGCCGCGTGCGAATTGGTCGTCACCTCGCGCGATGCGGCGGGCGCGGAGTCGGAGGCCCACGACCTGTGGACCCGCCGCCGCGCCGCTGATCTGGACCCCGCCGGGCGCGCCGTGCGCCAAGCCGGCTATGCGCGCGATAGCCTGCGTGCCACGTTGCCGGTGGGCGGGGATGCGCTAGTTGTGTTACCCGCCGAGACCATGCTGCCCTTCTTCGAGGCCGTGGCCTTCCGCAGTGCCGCCGGAGCGCGCTACCGCGATGCCACCCCCTGGCAAGTGGGTGCGCCGATTGCCGAGCGCGCCACGGAAGGCGGGCCGTTTGACCGGCTGGACCTCGCCAGCGATGCCACGCTGCCCTACGGCCTGGAAACGCGCGCCTTCGACGACCAGGGTATCCCCGCCCGCCGCTTCAGCTTGATCGAGGATGGGCGGCTGCAACGCTATTGGGCGGGCCAACGCTATGCCGACTACCTGGGCATCGAAGCGACCGGCGCGGTTGCCAATTGGGTGCTGGCCCCCGGCCCCACCGCCGCCGCCGACCTGCTGCAGCCCGGCGACCGGCCGCTGATCGAGGTCGTGACCTTCTCTTGGCTCAACCCCGACGAGATCACCGGCGAGTTTGTCGGCGAAATCCGGCTGGGCTATCAGATTACGCGCCACGGGCGGGTGCCGATCAAAGGCGGCGCGGTCAGCGGCAATGTATTCGCCGCGCTGATGCACGCGCAGTTCAGCCGCGAAACCGTGCGCCTGGGCAATTACGAGGGGCCGACGCTCTGCCGCTTCCACGGCCTGGAAATCGCAGGCTGACAGACCGCGCAAACTCTGGTACAATAGTTGCTGTTGCGTTGCGGGCTGATCCACCGCGACCCGCGTTGCCAGGGGCACAACGAACGGTGGACATACATCCCAATTTGGCAGGAGGCGGTTGCTATCACGCTATGGATAAGACCTTTGTGATTAACCAGTTGAACGAGGCGCTGGTGCTGGAACAGGGCATTATTGAAGTCGAGCGGATGCTGGTCAGCCGTTCGCGCTATGCCGACCTGCGGAACGCCGCCGATGCGGCCACGCGCGAGGATGAAAACCACGCGCTGGCGCTGCAACGCATGATCCGCGATTTGGGCGGCCAAGTGCAGCCGCCGCCGATGGAAGGGCGCGCCTGGATCGAGGCGCTGATCCGCGCGGTGAACGTCGAGCGCAACGAACTGGCCCGCATGGGCCTCTACCGGATGCTCAAGTTTCGCGCCGTCGCCGCCGGCGAACTGATGGATACGATCCGCCGCACGCTGGGCAACCCCCCGGCGATGGAGAACATCGTCGTCACGCTGCACGAAGACCGCCAACACGCCGCCCGCATAGCGCAAATCGAAGCGACCTACGCCGCCAACGAGGCGCTGTAACCGCACGGGATAGGGGAGACCATGTTACCGCAAGATACCGATCTTGGCCCGGTGTTGGGCCTGCAAGCTGAATCGGTCGGGGTGCCCGGCCAGCGCACCTTCCGCATCCATGCCCATTCGGGCGCGGGCGCGGCGCGGCTGTGGCTGGAAAAAGAGCAGTTGCAGGCGCTGGCCGTTGCCATCGAAGAGTTCCTGTCGGAACTGCCCAAACCGCGCCGCCTGATGCCGGGTAGCGGCGGGTCGTTGCCCTTCCCCAATCAGGTGACGGTCGAGTTCAGTATCGGGCGGCTGGCCCTCGGCTACGACCCCGACCGCGATCTGATCAGCCTGATCGTGCGTGAACTGACCGAAGACCCGGACCAGGAAACCGGGCCGCAGGTGCGCTGCCAAGCCACGCGCGAACAGATGCAAACGCTCAGTCGGCAGGCGCTGGATGTGGTCTCCTCCGGTCGCCCGCGCTGCCCGCTCTGCAATACGCCGCTCACCGGCCCCACCCACTGGTGCCCACGCAGCAACGGCCACGCCCCCCTGCCCACCGAGCGCGATGCGTGATCGTACTGCGTATTGCGTATTTTTTGGCGAAAGGTGGCTTGCTGACAATGGAGCCGGCGGGCCGCGTTAGAAGGATCAGAGCCAGTGGACCATCCAACACGTCGCCTCGATCAACCCGGTGACGAGGCGGCCTCGCTTTCTCCCACGCGGCGGCTGACCGAGGCATCGCCGGACGATTTCAACCGACCTTGTCTGCGTTGTGCCGCCCCGATGATTCCCGCGTGGATTGCCCCTAACCGTGCCGCGTTTTATAATGACCAGCCGCTTCTGGTTGGAGTTCGGGCGGGGACGAGCTTTTTCTGGGCTGCCGAATACAAACTCAGTCGCTGCCGCGTGCTGGTCTGTCCGATCTGCGGCTACACCGAGTTGCTGACTCTGGAACCGGGGCTGCTATAGGAATCGCACGAGTAGCTGTCTCGCCGTCTTGCGTGAAAAACCCCCGTTTTATCGGTAGCGCAAATAGAAATGGAGAGTTGATGAACCAACATTCACTGCACAAAGCAGCCATACCGAATCCAGCCCTGAAACCTTTTAGCGTCTTGATTGGCAACTGGAATACGACTGGAACGCACGGTCTTGTCCCAGATACTATTCTACACGGGCATACCTCGTTCGAGTGGCTGGAGAACGGGGCTTTTTTGCTGATGCGCTCGGAGATTGATGATCCTCGCTTTCCCAGCACTACCGCAATTTTTGGCAGCGACGATACTGAAGCGGAATATTATATGCTCACCTTCGATGCGCGGGGTGTTTCAAGAAAGTATGAAGTTACGTTGCGTGACAATATCTGGAAGTGGTGGAGAAACGCGCCGGGTTTCTTCCAACGCTACGAAGCTCGTATTGAGGATGGCGGCAACACGCTAATCGGTAAAGGCGAGTTATCGAAGGACGGTTTATCTTGGGAGAGCGATCTCAACTTAACCTATAAGCGGATCGAGTAAACCACAATAGAGCATTCACTTATTAGATCGTCTGGCACCGGTCCGTAGCTACTAGAGTCACGCGGCAATAAAAGTGTGTTAAAAGCTGCCTGAAACGGAAATCTGCTAGTCAGGAATCGCGAACGTCTTGCGCTCTTAGCAATACGCAATACGTAGTACAAGCCTATGCCCCGCACCTACCAGCAAGCCCTCGAATACCTCTACAGCTTCACCGATATGGAGCGCACGCCGGGCCAGCCGACGGGAGCCGGGTTGGGCTTGGCGCGGGTCCATGCGTTTCTGGACCGCATCGGGCGACCGGAGCGGGCCTACCGCACGATCCTGGTGGCCGGGACGAAGGGCAAAGGCTCGACGGCCAACTATCTGGCCGGAGCCTTGCGCGCGGCGGGCTACCGCACCGGCCTCTACACCCAGCCCCATCTAACCGCCTTTCGCGAGCGGCTGCAGGTGGACGGTGCACTGATCGCGGAGGATCGGTTAGGGCAATTGGTCGAATGGGTGCAGCCCTATGTGGCTGCCCAACACGCCGCGCCGACCGACGGCCTGCTGACGACTTATGAGGTGGCGACCGCGCTGGCCTTGCAATATTTTCACGAAGAAGGGGTAGACTATGCGGTGCTGGAAATCGGCCTCGGCGGGCGGCTGGATGCGGTCAACGCGGTGCAAACGCCGGTGCTGTCGGTAATCACCTCGCTCAGTTTGGACCATACGCGCGTGCTGGGCGACACGCTGGCCCAGATCGCCGGCGAAAAGGCGGGCATCATCAAACCCGGCACGCCGGTGGTGAGCGCGCCGCAGCCGCCGACCGCCGCGCCGGTAATCGCCGCCACCGCTGCCGAACGAGACGCGCCGCTCTATGTCGTAGGCACCGATCTAACCATCACTGCGACCGACAACCCCGACTCCGCCACGACCCCACCCGGCCATGTGCGCCGTCGCAGCCAACGGGTGACGCTAACCCCTGGCCCACGCTTGGCTGCTCTTGCCCCCACGTCACTAAACGGCCCCGCCCAGCTTGACCTGCCGTTGCTGGGCGCGCACCAGGCCGTCAACGCGGCGGTGGCCTATGCCGGGTGCCGGCTGCTGGCGGCGGGCGGCGCGGATCGGCTCACCCCGGCGGCGATTACGGCGGGCTTCGGCGCGGTGCAGTGGCCGGGCCGCCTGGAGATCGTGCAGGAAGCGCCTCTGCTGATCCTCGATGGGGCGCACAATGATGCCTCGGCGGTGGCGTTGGCGGCGACGCTGCCGGCAGAGTTCCGCTATCGCCGCTTGCTGCTGGTGCTGGGCCTCATGGCTGACAAAGATGCCGCCGCCATCCTGCACCCGTTGTTACCGCTCGCCGACGCGGTGATCTTCACCCAATCCGGCCATCCCCGCGCCGCCACTGCCGAGGCCGTGCGCGAGGCCGCAGGAGCCGCGCAAGCCCCGCCTGCGCCGGAGCGTTGGACCACCGCCGCGACTGTCGCCGCCGCGCTGGCCCAGGCGCAAGCCGCCGTCGGGCCGCAGGACGCGATCCTGGTTACGGGGTCGCTGTCGGTGGTGGGTGAAGCGCGGGCCGCGCTGGGGCTGGGTCCACCGCCCGATCCGGTCGGCGGCGATTTCTTCTATCGTATGGACCGCAGCAGCCCTCCGTCGCCCCCCAAGGAGCCGGCGCGATGAAGCGCCATCTGGCCGGTGAACTGCTGGCCCAGGCCGGGCAGCGGCTGGGCGTGACGGTCGAACTCGAATCGGATTTCGGCTACGTGGGACGCATCGTGCGGCCCGATGGTAGTAGCAGCTATTTTCGCAATACCCACTTCGACCTTAACGGCCAGGGCGCGGCCGACACGGCGCACGACAAAGCCTATTGCGCCTATTTTCTGGCGCGCCTGGGCTACCAGGTGCCGGAAGGCCAAACCTTTTTCGCGCCGTTGATGCAGCAGGCCGCCGGCGTGGCGCGCGACCGGGTCGCCGCCTACGCCTATGCGCGGCAGGTGGGCTTCCCGGTGATCGTCAAGCCGAACCGCGGCAGCCAGGGGCGGGCCGTGGCCCGCGTCCATACGCGCCGCGAACTCGATGCAGCCTTACGCACAGTGTTTGCCTTTGATCCGGTGGCGCTGGTGCAACGCCCGGTGCCGGGGGCCGATTACCGCATCGTGGTGCTGGACACGCAGGTGATTTGCGCCTACCGGCGGGTTCCGCTGACTGTGACCGGCGACGGCACCGCCACCCTCCGTGAACTGCTGGCCGCCAAACACGCCACCCAGGCTACTGCTCAACGCGAACTGACCGTGCAACTCGACGATCCGCGCATCCCGGTGCGCTTGGCGCGGCAGGGTCTCCGCTTGGATCATGTGCCCGCTGCCGGTGTGCGCGTGGCGCTGTTGGACAACGCGAATCTGTCGGCGGGCGGCGCGGCGACCGATGTGAGCGCGATCCTGCATCCCAGCTATGCCGATTTGGCCGTGCGTGCCACGCACGACCTGGGCCTGCGCTACTGCGGCGTAGACGTGTTGACCCCCGACCCGATAGACGCGCCGGCCCGCGCCCCGGTAATCCTTGAACTGAACGCCGGGCCGGGCCTCGACCACTATGCCGGCCTCGGTCCCGCGCAACTGGCGGTGGTGGCGGCGATGTATGAGGCGATTTTGCGGGCCATCCTCGCGCTCTGAGTGTGGTGGAGTCGCGGTTTGATCCACGAAGAACGACGGTTTGATCCGCGAAGGAACGCGAAGGCGCGCGAAGAACGACGTTTTGATCCTTGAAGGGCGCGAAGGCGCGCGAAGAACGATGAAAAGAGAGGGTTATTCATTTCTTAACGATTGATCCGCGAAGGACGCGAAGGATTAGAAGTGAAAGACGACCGCGCAGAGGAGGCTACCCCAATGGCAGAGAAAGCGCACCCCATCGAACACCGCGACGACACGAATCCCGACGAGGGGGAGCAGAAGTATGGCGCTGTGGAGTTTGCCGACCCGGTGAACAAGAAGTACCCGATAGACACGCCCGAACACGTCCGCGCTGCCTGGAGCTATATCCACCACCCCGACAACGCGGCCAAGTACCACGATGCGGGCGCTGTAGATCAGATCAAGGCACGTATCCGCCGCGCTGCCACCAAGCACGGCGTGGAGTTGCACGAGGGCGCATAAGCCGTGTAGTCCGTTTACAGGTCGCGCCTCCCCACCT
>JALYUO010000171.1 GCA_030853735.1 Chloroflexota bacterium | reverse complement strand
GGCCGGCGCGGTTGCTGTTGCAGATCGGCCACGCCGGGCGGCGCGGAGCCACCCGCCCCCGCGCCGGGGGGCTAGACCGCCCACTTACCACCGAGTCTGCGTGGCCGCTAGTGGCCGCAGCGGCGCTGCCCTACACACCCACCAGCCAAGTGCCGCAGGCGCTGGATCGGTCCGGCATGGACACCATTCGCACGGCGTTTGTGCAAGCAGCAGAACGGGCGGACCAAGCAGGCTTCGACGTGCTGCAAATCCACGCCGCGCACGGCTATCTGCTGGCCGGCTTCCTGTCACCTCTCACCAACACCCGCGATGATGAGTACGGCGGCAATTTGGACAACCGCCTGCGCTTCCCCCTGGAAGTCGTGACCGCCGTGCGCGCCGCCTGGCCCGCCGGCAAGCCGCTGGCCGTGGCCCTCACCATCACCGACGGTGTGCGCGGCGGCACCAGCGTCGAGGATGCCGTCACCGTCGCACGCGCCTTGCACGCCGCCGGCTGCGACCTGATCACCGTGCAGGCCGGCCAGACTACGCCCGCCGGCGAAGCGCCCTACGGTCGGGGCTTCCTGACCCCCCTCAGCGCCCGCATCCGCAACGAGGCAGGCATCCCCACCCTGGTCGGCGGCTACCTGACCACGGCCAACGAGGTCAACACCGTGCTGGCCGCCGGGCGCGCTGACCTGTGCCTGCTGGAACCCGCCCGATCCTGATCATTATTCGTTCGGAAAGACGATAAATCTTAGCAATATACATCTTAAGACCGATACCAATAGCCGAACATTTATGCTACAATTGAGCAACAAGACGATAGCAGGGTCTCCTGCCGCAATTCGTGGGTCAGTGCCAGGGACTATTGAAGGGAGCTACCACATGAAGGATCAGGCCGCATATCCGCCGACCGGCAACGCCGTCGGCGCGGAGGGCGCGGGGTGATGCTAGAGGGGACACCACTACCCCTGGCCGGGCGACGGGCGCTAGTCACCGGCGCAGGGCGCGGGCTGGGATACAGCATCGCGCTGGCCCTGGCCGCCGCCGGAGCCGACCTAGCCGTGACCGCCCGCACCCCCGCCGAATTAGAGTCGCTGGCGGCAGAAATCCAGGCGCTGGGCCGCCGCTGCGTCTGGACCATCTGCGATGTAACCGACGCGGGCCAGGTGCAGGCCATGGCCGACATCCTGATCACCGACCTGGGCGGGCTGGACATCCTGGTGAACAACGCCGGCGCGGCAGGCAGCCACAAGTTTCTCGGCCATCCCGACGCGCTGTGGCACACCATGTTGGCGGTGAACCTGACCAGCGTCTACCTCGTCAGCAAAGCCTGCCTGCCGGCGATCATTGCGGCGGGCGGCGGGCGCATCATCAACATCGCCTCCGTCGCCGCCCGCACCGGGGTCGCCTATATGGCCGCCTACACCGCGTCCAAACACGGCGTACTCGGCCTCACCCGCGTGCTGGCGACCGAATTGGGCCGCCACAACATCACGGTCAACGCCGTCTGCCCCGGCTTTCTCGATACACCGATGACCGCAGCCAGCATCGCCAACATCGTCGCCCGCACCGGCCAGTCGCCCGATCAGGCCCGCGCCGCGCTGGAATCCATGAGTCCGCAGGGGCGGCTGATCACCCCCGCCGAAGTTGCCGCCCTCGTCCTCTATCTGGCCGGCGATGGGAGCCACGGCATCACCGGCCAAGCCATCAACGTAGACGACGGCAGCATCCAATCGTGACGGGGGGCCAGGGGTCAGGGGTCAGATGGATACGATACACAGGCTGTTAGGAGGTGTAGATGAGCAAAGTTGTGAAGAGTTACCGGGATCTTGATGTTTGGCAGCGCAGTATGGATCTGATTGTCCAAGTATATGAACTGACAAGAGGTTTTCCGCGTGAGGAACGCTGGGGCTTGACTAGCCAGATCCAGCGAGCAGTCGTTTCTGTTGCGTCCAATATTGCTGAGGGGAACGGGCGACTGGGTAGGGCGGAATATCGGCACTCACTTTCTATCGCGCGTGGCTCGCTAACGGAGGTTGAAACACAACTGCAAATCGCGTTTCGCCTCGGCTATATCGCGCGTGAAGAGGCTCGTGCGACATGGGTTACACTGCAAAATACCGGCCGACTGCTCAACGGCCTAATTCGCTCATTGGGACCAAACGATAAAAGAATAGCGGAAGAAAGCCCAGTGTACTCCACACCAGCCGAAGCGCCCGATGATGATAGCCTATGGGAAAGCGACCACTGGGAAGACGAGTCTAATCCGTTTGCTGACCCTTGACGAGCGTGGTCAGCTAGTCGAGGGCGGCACGTTCCAGGAAGACGAATCTAATCCTCCGACTGACCCCTGACCCCTGACCCCTGACCCCTAAAGGAGCATCAATGACCTACGATTTCCACTACGAAGTAGCCGACGGCATCGCCACGCTCACCTTCAACCGCCCGCAGGTGCTGAACGCGCTCACGCTGGAGGTGTACGCCCAATTGCGCGATCTGCTCCAAGACCTACGAACCGACGATGCGGTGAAGGTGCTGGTGCTGACCGGCGCGGGCGGCAATTTCTGCTCCGGCGGCGATGTGCATAGCATCATCGGCGCGCTGCTGGACAGCGACATGAAAGCGCACCTGGAGTTCACGCGCATGACCGGCGCGGTGGTACGCAATATGCGGCTGTTGCCCAAGCCGATCATCGCCGCGCTGGGCGGCATGACCGCCGGGGCCGGGGCCGTGATCGCGCTGGCCGCCGATCTGCGCGTGGCCGCCGCAACCACCCGCTTCGCCTTCCTGTTCACCCGCGTCGGCCTGACCGGCGCAGACATGGGCGCAGGCTACTTGCTGCCGCGTGTCGTCGGCACCAGCCGCGCCACCGAACTGCTGATGCTGGGCGACACCATTGACGCGGCCACTGCCGACCGCTATGGCCTAATCAATCGCTTGGTGCCGGGCACGGACCCCTTGCCTGCCGCGCAGGAATGGGCGCAGCGCCTCGCCGCCGGCCCCAGCCTCGCCCTCGGCATGACCAAAGGGATGATCAACAACGAATGGAACATGGACCTGACCTCCGCGCTGGAAGCTGAGGCCCAGGCCCAAGCCCTGCTCATGATGGGCGGCGACCACCGCCGCTTCTACGAGGCATTCCAGACGAAGAGCAAGCCGCAGTTTGCGGGCGACTGAGCGTAAAACGTAAAACGTAAAACGTGAGATGTGAGATGTGAGATGTGAAGGGTTACAGATGAAGCCTAAAGCAAGCTAGAATTATACGCAAAACGCAATACGTTTTACGTTTTACGTTTTACGTTTGTAACTACTCAGGGTGTTGTTATACGAGAGAACTTTGTCATTCTGAACGCAGTGAAGAATCGGTGGAGGAGCGTACAGCCTAACCCGTAGGCGTAAACGGGCTGAAATGAGACGCTGTCGGTAGCGAGATCGGCAAAGCAGCCGATTCTTCACTGCGTTCAGAATGACAGTATTCCTTTCCTTCGCTGCACCTTTTAGTCCTTCACCTGAGTAGTTACTTACGTTTTACGTTTTACGCACTATAGGGGTACACCATGCCGGAAATCATCAACCCGCCCGAGCTGGCGCGGGCAGTGGGCTTCAGCCACGGCGTGGTGGCGACGGGCGGGCGCTGGCTGTTCCTGGCCGGGCAGACGGCGACGGACGGCGCGGGTCAGCCGGTCGCGCTGGGCGATGTGGTGGGCCAATATAAGCAGGTGCTGCGGAACTTGCAGGCTGTGGTGACGGCGGCAGGCGGCACGATGACCGACATCGTCAAGCTAACCATCTTTGTGCGCGACCGCGATGCGTATAAGGCCCACTTGCGCGAATTGGGGCGTATCCATCAAGCGTTTTTCGGCAGCTATTACCCGGCCATAGCCCTGTTCGAGATCAGCCGCTTCTACGAGGACACGGTGCTGATCGAGATCGAAGGCATCGCGGTCTTGCCGGACGAGGGGGCGGGATGAACTTTGCACTGACGGCGGCGCAAGCGGCGATCCAGGCGGCGGCGCGGGCCTTCGCCCAGGACGAGGTGGCTCCCCTGGCCCGCGAGGCCGACGCGACCGGCGTGTTTCCGGCGCAGCTTGTGCCACGCATGGGCGCACTCGGCTTCTTGGGTGGGCCGTGGGCGCAGGAGTACGGCGGTGGCGGCTGGGACGCGCTGAGTTACGCGCTGCTGTTGGAGGAGTTAGGGCGAGCCGATTCGTCGGTGCGCGGCTTTGTCACAGTCCACACGGGCTTAGTTGGTGGCTGCATCGCACAGTGGGGCAGCGCAGCGCAAAAGCAGGCCACCCTACCGCGCATGGCAAGCGGCGACCTGATCGGCTGCTACGCCTTGACCGAGCCGAACGCCGGGTCAGACGTAGCGGGCATGGAAAGCACGGCCCGGCTGGACGGCGACAGCTATGTGCTGGACGGCGAGAAAATCTGGATCACCAACGGCACCAGCGCGGGCATCGCCATCGTCTTTGCCAGCCGCGACCGGGTGGCGAAACATCGTGGGATATGTGCGTTCCTGGTGCCGACCGCCACGCCGGGCTTTGGCCGCGAACCCATGCCGGGCCAGCCGTTGGGCCACCGCGCCGCCGAACACGTCCGCATCCGGCTGGACGGCTGCCGCGTGCCGGCCAGTGCGCTGTTGGGCGAGGCGGGAGCGGGCTTCAAGGTGGCAATGTCAGCGTTGGATCGCGGGCGGCTGGGCGTGGCGGCGGGCGCGGTCGGCGTGGCCCAGGCGTGCCTTGATGCCTGCCTGAGCTATACGACGCAGCGCCGCCAGTTCGGCAGCCGCATCGCCGACTTCCAGCAGGTGGGCGCGACGCTGGCCGACATGGCCGCCGAGGTGCAGGCCGCGCGCCTGCTGGTCTATTACGCCTCCTGGACCGCCGATCAGGGATTACCCAGCACGCAAGCCGCCTCGGTCGCCAAGCTGTTCGCCACCGAAGCCGCCGGGCGCGCTGCGTCGCAAGCCGTGTTGCTGCACGGCAATCGCGGCTACTCCAACGAGTACCCGGTGGAACGCTACTACCGCGACATCAAAGGGCTGCAAATCTACGAAGGCACCAGCCACATCCAGCGCCTGATCATCGCCCGCGAACTGGTGGGCAAACCGACGTAAATGCGGAGTGCGGAGTGCGGAATGCGGAATGGCAACGCATAGACGACAATACCAAAAGAGTGGGGCTGTCCAATGGCTAAGATCACATTTCCGTTCCCAGAAGCGAGCGAACCCGATCCATTGGAATCAGATCGCTTGGCCCGGATACAGGCACGCCCAACTCCTCAACGATACATAGCAAGCTCTGTGGATAGCGACGGCCACATCGGAGCGTTGATCGAAGTGCGCTGCGAAACCGCGTTTGTGCGACAAACAGCAGAGTTCCGGCAGTTAGTTGCGGATCTTGCACGGCAAGTCGTCGTAAGCGACTCGCATCCTGCGGGGCCGGAAAACAGTGAAGTACTTAATTCAGCTTTCGATATTGAGGCTTTTTGTCGCCGGCCTTTCATTGGAGATCCCAATCAGACAGTCACTGAGATTGTGCAAAGCCTTCTACTGCAAATAGGTGAGAACATCGTAATTGACCGAGTAGTGCGCTTTACGGGAACTTGATTCCAGGCACGAAATACCCACCTTGAACGGACAACGGGCAGGGATCTTAGGGCCTGTAAAAGTATAACTTCCACCAACGCCTAACGCGGCAGCAGACAGGTGCGTTGGTGGATTATATAGCCCCACATAGGGCGTGCGTGGTACGGGTACAGGTTAAGCATGGTGATCTCCACGTTTGGTGGAAGTTATACTTTTACGGACCCTTAGCGCGTGCAGGACCAGATGCGGCGGGCGACATCAAACATCAACTGGTCGCCGTTCGTGGCTTGCACAGTCAGGCAGGTGCCTGCGGCGGCTGCGATGTGGATTGTGCCGATGCGCGTGGGGGTGAGATATAGGCCACCGTTGTCTGGAGTGCCGGTGCCGTGCGGAAAGGTCATCACCACTAAGACACCTTGACCCGGTGGGGTGACAACCCAGTAACCTGGATCCGGCGAATCGGATCTCAGGCCCGCGTAAACCTGAGCATGGCCGCCTTCAATGGACCCCATCCAATAATTCTTAATGTCGTAGATCATACCCCAGCCCATTGGTCTCTGTCGGTCTGTATAGATACCTTCCACAACAGTGGGTTCGGCTTCTGAATCTGAAGTGGGCGGCACATAGTGAGGATTCTTTGTTGCCAAAGTCTCTGGGTGGGCCAGGGCGTATTCGCGGTTTTGTACTTCGCGTGTCTCAATCGCATCGGCCCAGGCTTGGTTTGCCACCACCGTTTGTTGGTTGACAACCGGCCCAGAGGCCATATAGGTGCTGTCGAGTGTATCGGGATCGGTGCCGCGTGCCGGCTGGGTTTGCAGCAGCACAGTCATCAGGGTCACGGCCATCACGAGACCCGAGCCAAGCAGTACCCGCCTGCTTCCCATAGACGAGCGCATATACGTTTCTCCCGTTGACAGTCGCTTGATCTTAACCTGTCTATCATAACCACTTTGCTGGTCAGAGTCAAAAGGGAGCGATCCAGTCACAGTTCAGCCTAGCCAACCTATCGCTCGCTAAGAACGGATTGTAGGAGGCGGTTCCACCCGGCGATGCCCGCCTTACCGCGATCTCCGCCGCCGGCCACCGCGATCACCCCGCAGATCGGGGTGGGCCAGCATCGCCGGGTGGAACCGCCTCCTACAATCCGTTCTTAGCGAGCGATAGGGTCTGTCGCGCTCACTGAACCGTTACGCGATCCCCCTTGCGCGAGGCCGCCGCCTGTGATAGAGTGACCGCAACAAATCGGCACCATGCCACCCGCAAAGGAGCAGTCCATGAGCAATCCTAATCCGCAATCCGCAATCCACAATCCGCAATCCGACTACTGGAATCCCAAGAACGAGACGTTGCCACGCGCCGACTTGGAGCGGTTGCAACTGCTGAAGCTGCGACGGTTGTGCGAGCGGGCGGCGGCAGTGCCGTTTTATGCGCGGCTGTGGGGCGGCGCAGGGTTTCAGCCCGACCAGTTGCGGACGCTGGACGACCTGCGGCGCATCCCGTTCATGACGCGCGAGGCGTGGATGGAGGCGCTGGTGGACCAGCCGCTGTTCGGCGACCTGCTGGCGACCGACCCACAGCACGCCATCCGCTATCACCTGACCTCCGGCACCAGCGGGCGCACGCCGATCCGCGTGCTTGACAGCCCCAAAGACTGGCAGTGGATCAGCGAGATGTGGTGCTATGGACTGTGGGGCTTCGGCATCCGGCCCGCCGATACAGTCTATTTCGCTTTCGGCTACGGCTCGTTTATCGGCTTCTGGGGCGCGCATTACGCCTGCGAAAAGATCGGCGCGCTGGTCATTCCCGGCGGCGCGCAAACCACCGAGGCACGGGTGCGCCAGATCGTGGAACTGGGCGTGACCACCGTCTGCTCCACCCCCACCTACGCGCTCAACCTGTGGCAGAAAGCGTGCGAGCTGGGCCTGGACTTGGCCCGCGACAGCCAGGTGGACAAGCTGATCCTGTCGGGCGAACCGGCCGGCTCGATCCCGGCGGTCAAGCACCAACTGGAAGAAGCCTGGGGCGCGAAAGCCGGCGACACGGCAGGCATGACCGAGGTCGGCACGATCATGATCTTCGAGTGCAGTCACCAGCCCGGCGGCACCCATATCATCGAAGACCACTATATCGAGGAAGTGATCAATCCCGCCAGCGGTGAGCCGGTGGGCTACGGCGAGCTGGGCGAGCGCGTGGTCACGTCGTTCGGGCGCGGCTTTATCCCGGTGGTACGCTACCGCACGCAGGACATGGTGCTGAAAGTGCCCGCCGCGACTTGCACCTGTGGCCGCACCTGGGACATCTATGACGGGGGCATTCGCGGGCGTTGGGACGACATGAAGCTGATTCGCGGCACCAATGTCTACCCGCGCGCGGTCGAGTCCATCGTGCGCGAATACGCGGCGATTGACGAGTTCCAGATCCACATCTGGCGCAAAGAGAGCCTGACCGACGAGATCACGGTGCGCGTGGAGGTCAAGCCCGACCAGGACACAGAGTGGGGCGCGCTGGAACCGCGCCTGCGCCGCGACCTGAGCGACGCGCACGAGGGGCTGCGCTTCAACGTGGACCGCGTGGAGCATGGCACCCTGCCCCGCTTCGAGCTAAAGGCCAAGCGCCTGATTGACGACCGCCCCGTGGCCCAATACAAGGAGACCGCCCGATGACCGCTCCTGCCCCTGCCACCGACCTGCTCGGCAACCCCCTAACCGCCAATGAGTCCACGTTGCTGGCCGCCTACGAATCGCTCAAAGCGTTGGCCGCCCAACCCGACCTGCCGCCCTGCGCCGCCTGCAATGTGCGCTTCGCCCTGGCCGCGCTCTGGCAAGCCACCAACGATCTGGATTTGCAGTTTGAGCAGCTATACGATCTGGGCGTGTAGATGAACCCCGCCCTGTCGGATCGTATGGTCGAGGTGTTGACCGCGCACCGCAACGCGATGGTCGCTGAGTATCTGCGCCAGGTGCAGGCGGCGGTGCCGCGCTATGCGGCGCTGTCGGCGGCGGAACTGGTGCCCTCGTTTGAGGTGCTGTTCGACACGATTATTGCCGCCCTGCGTGAGCGGGATGTGTCGATCTTAGCCCGCCTGCTGGAACGAGCCACCTATGCACGGATCGCACAAGGCTTTTCCGGCGAATCACAGATCACTGCCTCGCGCCTGATCGAAGGCATTATCCGGGATACGCTGAGGCAGGACTTGACGGGTGATCCACCGGCGCTGGCGAACGCATTGCGGCGGGTGGATCAGGTGGCGGCTACCAGTCGTGCCATCGTCGGGCGTATCCTCCTCGCGCAGCTGACCGAGCCGCCGCCGGAGTAGCCACCGCCAGGACCATCCGCCGGCGGCCGTGCACCAGGCAAAATCCTGACGCACACAACCCCCGCCCCTAGCCACCATGCCGGGCCAGGAACGCCGCCACGACTGCATCATGCGCCGCCGGGTTCTGGCTGTGCATCAGGTGGGCACTATGCTGGATGACGACCTGTTCCGCCTGGGGCAAGGAGGCGGCCAGGGCGGCGCGTTCGAGCGCATACATGGGCGGGCTACCATCGCCGCCGAGCAGCAGCACCGGCACCGAGATCGCACGCAGCGCAGCCGGCGGCAGGTCGGGCATATACGCAGCGAGGGGCGTGGCGGTTTCGACGGCCAGCGCGGGCGCATTTTGCAACAGCCCCACGCGGGCGGGCGGCGGCAACGCCTCATACGTGCCCGGCCCTACCGCGCCGTGCAGGAAG
>JALYUO010000170.1 GCA_030853735.1 Chloroflexota bacterium | reverse complement strand
ATGCCGAACAGCGCCCCGCTCGCGATTAGTGTTCCCCCTACGCCAGTGCCGAGGGTTGCGAGTAAGCCCCCAGTAGCGAGTCCCCACCCCATGGCCCAGCCTCGGATTAGACCCCAGCTAGTGAGTGCGGTCCAGGCCGCTGAGTTTAGGCCAGCAACGCCGCTAGCAGCCGCCCCTGCAACAAAATTAAAACCCCCGCGCCAGGCAGCGCCATAGCGGCGGTAACTATGCCGGCCATTACGCCCTCCGGCAGCAGTTTGATCGGGAAATCGGCCAGCGTATAGGGCAGCACGCTCAAAGCATACGAAGCGGGGGTCAGAATCAAAGGCCATCCGATGAGGGTTGTGAGCGTCCACGCTCCGATAAACTGCCAGGGTTTCTGCACAAAACGCAGCAAATACGAATGGGCTATCGGGACTCGCATGGTGTACTGTCTCCTTCGTGACCTGACGGTAGTCCAGAGTGACGCATTTCAGCGGCGCAGTATTGTTGCGTTCGAGCTGAACAGGCGAGATCGCGCCGCCGCCACCTGAGCAGCAGCGTCCTCTGGCGTGGCGGCCAGGGAGGTGAGGTGGCCCATTTTGCGACCGGGGCGGGCGGCGGCTTTGCCGTACAGGTGCAGCTTGACGGCGGGGAAGTCGGCAGCGAGGCCGACCCAATCGGGTGCGCCGCGCGCCCAGCCATCGCCGAGCAGGTTTGCCATCGCGGCGGGGCGGATCAGATCGGGCGCGCCGAGGGGCAGGCCGCAGACGGCGCGCAGTTGCTGCTCGAACTGATCGGTGACGCAGGCTTCGATGGTTAGATGGCCGGAGTTGTGCGGGCGCGGGGCCAGTTCGTTGATCAGCAACTGCCCATCGTGGGTGACAAAAAACTCAACGCACAGCACACCGACTACCTCTAGGCGGGTCAGCACGGTGCGGGCGATCTCCACGACTTGCGCGGCCAACAGCGGCGGCAAACCGGCGGGTATGCGCGACACATCCAAGATGCCGTGCCGGTGCCGGTTCTCGATCACGGGGTAGGCCACGAATGCGCCGTCCACCCCCCGTGCGGCGACCACGGACACCTCGCGGGCGAAATCCACCCAGGCTTCCAGCACGGCTTCGCCAGTGCCCAGCGCCCCCCAAGCCGCCGCTGCCTCGCCCGGCGCGTTGATCCGCACTTGGCCTTTGCCGTCGTAGCCGAAACCGGCGGTTTTGAGCAGCGCCGGCGTGCCCAAGTCGGCTAATGCGTCCGCCAATGCGCCGGCTGAGGTGACGCGGCGAAATGGCGTGACCGGCAAGCCCACACCATGCAGGAACGTTTTTTCGCGCAGGCGGTGCTGGGTGGTGTGCAGGACCGATCCGGCGGGGCGCACCGGCGCATATTCAGCGGCGACCGCAGCGCTGGCGGCGGGCACGTTCTCGAACTCAAACGTCACCACTTGCACGCCACGGGCGAACTCGCGTACCGCATCCAGGTCGTCATAGGCGGCGACCACCTCGCGGTCAGCCACCTGCCCGGTGGGGCTGTCGCGGTCGGGCGACAGGGTGTGGATGCGGTAGCCCATGCGCCGGGCGGCCAGCGCCAACATCCGCCCCAACTGGCCGCTACCCAGCACGCCAATCGTCGCGCCCGGCAAGATCAGATCGCTCATGGCAGCGTATCCGCCAGCACGCGGGCTGTCTGCTCGGCACGGAACTGGCGCAGCTTTTCGCGCAGATCCGGTCGCCCGGTTGCTAGGATCGCCACCGCCAGTAGCGCCGCGTTGATCGCCCCGGCTTTGCCAATCGCCAGCGTGCCGACCGGAATGCCGGCGGGCATCTGCACGATGGACAGCAGCGAATCCATCCCTTTGAGCGCGTGGCTCTCGACCGGCACGCCCAGCACCGGCAGCAGCGTCTGCGCCGCCACCATGCCCGGCAAATGCGCCGCGCCGCCCGCCCCGGCGATGATCACAACTAGCCCGCGCGCTTCGGCCCCCGCCGCGTACTCGGCCAAGCGGTCCGGGGTGCGGTGCGCCGACACGATTTGGCACTCATGCGGCACGGCAAACTGGGCCAGAGTCTCCGCCGCGTGGCGCATCGTCTCCCAGTCCGACTTGCTGCCCATGATCACGCCGACGAGCGGCTGCGCTGCCGAGGGTTGAGGGTTGAGGGTTGAGGGTTGAGTTGGGGGTTGGGGTTGCAACGATTTCAGCTCCTGTGACGTAACTATTCCACCTACTTGTCATTCTGAGCGCAGCGAAGAATCGGCTGGGGACGTGTCCCGCCCGATGACAGGCGTATTCCGGGGTCGGCAATTCGGTAGCATTGTGTGGGATCACGCGGCGGCCGATTCTTCACTGCGTTCAGAATGACAGACTCTTTTTTCGTCCTTAGGCTGAATAGTTATCTGTGACAACATGATACATCTAGGCAAGCGTCCACAGCATTGCCCGCCCTTTGCGTTCTTTGCGCCTTTGCGGTGCCCAAAACGTCTGGCCTATCATACCATATTGGCTGGACAGGGACACGGCGGCGCGGTATCATGGCAGGGACGCAAGCGGCGACGGGGTGGCGCGTCTTATGGGCGGGAGAACCGGGGCATGATCTGCAGAACTCGACATAATATGAGAAGCAAGCGGCGTAGCGCGCTGCTAGTGCTGGCCGGGCTGCTGTTGGCGGCGGGGGCGGGCGGCTGGTGGCTGTTTGGCGACCTGCCGAGCGTGGACGGCGCGGCGGCACGCGGGCCGTTCCAGAGCAGCCGCATCCTGGATCGCAACGGGCGGCTGCTCTATGATCTGGTGGACCCGCACGCCGGGCAGCGCACCGTGTTGCCCCTGACGGCCATGCCGCAGGCGTTGCGCGATGCCACGATCTCCACCGAGGACCAGGCGTTTTATAGCCACCCTGGTCTGGATGGTTGGGGGCTGGCGCGGGCGCTATGGCTGGATCTGCGTGGCGAGGGTACCGGCGGCGGCAGCACGCTGACCCAGCAGGTGGCGCGGACGCTGCTGCTGAGTCCGGGCGAGGCCGGCGAACGCACCCTGCGCCGCAAAGCACGCGAGGTGGTACTGGCCTACCAGCTAGAGGGCCACTATCGCAAAGACGAGATCCTGGCGCTCTACCTCAATACGGTCTATTACGGCAACATGGCCTATGGCGTGGAGGCCGCCGCCCAAGCCTATTTCGGTAAACCGGCGCGCGACCTGGACTTGGCCGAGTGCGCGCTGCTGGCGGGGCTGCCGCAAGCGCCGTCGAGCTATAACCCGCTGGTCAATCCCGACGCGGCGGCGACGCGCACCCGTGCGGTGCTGGATGGAATGGTGAAACACGGCTACCTGACAGAAGCCCAGGCTAACACCGCCGCCGGCGAGCCGCTACATTTCGCCAAAGGCCGTTTCCCCATCCTCGCTCCCCATTTCAGCGTCTGGGTGCGTGACAGCCTGGAGGCCCGCTTCGGCGCGGATCGCGTCTACAAGGGCGGGCTGACGGTAGAGACGACGCTGGATGCCGCTATGCAGGCCGCCGCCGAGGGCATCTTGCGCCGCCGGCTGGCCGACTTGGCCGATAAGCATATCACCAACGGCGCGGTGGTGGTGCTGGACGCGGCGACGGGCGAGGTGCGGACGATGGTCGGCAGCGCCGACTACTTTGACGCGGCGATTGACGGCGAGGTGAACTTGGCCCTAGCCCCGCGCCAGCCCGGCTCCTCGATCAAGCCGTTGACCTACGCCGCCGCGCTGGCCGGCGACTACACCGCTGCCACCGTGCTGCCTGATGTGCCGGTGTCGTATCCCGACGGCAACGGCCAGACCTATGTGCCGGCCAACTATGACCACCAGTTCCACGGCCCGCAACGCCTGCGGGCGGCGCTGGCGAATTCGTACAATGTGCCCGCCGTCTACACATTGAACCATATCGGCGTGTTCGGGCTGGTGCAGGTGGGCCGCGCCGCCGGGCTGACCACCTGGGACGACAGCCGCCGCTTCGGGCTGGCGCTCACGCTGGGTGGTGGCGAAGTGCGCCTCTTGGACCTGACCGGCGCGTACACCGCGTTCGCCAACGGCGGCCGGGCACTGCACCCCCTCGCCATCCGCCGCGTCACCGACAGCACCGGCACGGTGTTGTACGATGCGACAACCGATGCGGCGGTCACCACTCCCAGCGCGCCGCTGTTCGGCCCGCACAGCGCCGACGTGGCGTGGCTGATCGGTAGCATCCTGAGCGATAACGATGCCCGCTTGCCGGAGTTTGGGGCCAACAGCCCCCTGCACCTGAGCCGCTGGGCTGCCGTCAAGACCGGCACCACCGGTGACTGGCGCGACAACTGGACGGTGGGCTACACGCCCGACTATGTGACCGGGGTGTGGGTGGGCAACAGCGACAACAGCCCGATGCAGAACTCCACCGGTGTGACCGGCGCGGCCCCGATCTGGCATGAGGTGATGGAGATGATCCATGGTAGCCGCCCTGAACGTCTCCCGCCGCGCCCGCCGGGCATCGAGTCGGTAGAGATTTGCGCGCCGTCGGGCCTGTTGCCCAGCCCGGCCTGCCACGAGCGGGCGCGCGAGTGGTTTATCGCCGGCACCGCGCCCACCGTGACCGATAGCTGGCTGCAAGACGTGGCGGTGGACAACAACAGCGGCTTGCTGGCCTGTCCCGGTGCGCCGCCTGCCTCCTACACGCTGCGGAACTTCCTCTTGTTGCCTGCCGAATACGCGCTCTGGGTGGCGACTGCCGCGCTGCCGACCCCGCCGACCGCCTTTGCCGGCGCGTGTAGCGGCAGCGTGGCCGGCCCACCGGGCGCGCCGGGCGTAGACTTGGCCCTCAGCGTGCCCACGGCCAATGCGGTGGCCGGCGGGGTGATCCCCATCCAGGGTCGGGCCGGCGGACCGGGACTGACCGGGTGGACCCTGGCTTGGGGCGAGGGCGCGGAGCCACGCACTTGGCAACCGCTCGCGCAGGGCAGCAGCGCCACAGACGGCAGTCAACCGTTAGCTCATTGGGACACGGCGGGCCGCGGCGGAGTCCACACCCTGCGCCTAACCGCCCGACTGCGGGATGGTGGCACGCTCGAAGTCCGCAACCGCGTCAATCTGGACAACATTGCGCCGACGGCCTGGATCACCTATCCGGCGGCGGGCAGCGATCTGCGCGGTTTGGCGGCGGGGGAGCAGTTTCCCTTGCAAGCTGAGGCGCTCGACAATAGCGGTGTAGCCGCCGTGCTGTTCCGCCTCGATGGGCAGGTGCTGGGCCGCCGCGATAGCCCGCCCTGGACGCTGATGGTGCCCGCCGCCACCTTGCCGCCCGGCCCCCATCGCCTGACCGTGCAAGCGGTGGACCTCGCGGGCAATACATCACCTGCCGCAGAAATCATGGTCAGTCGCTGACCCGTCTCTTGCGTCCTGACCTCGACCCCTGACCCCTGACCCCTAAAGGAGCAACCATGACCCAACCGACCCGCCCGATTGATCTCCGCAGCGACACCGTGACCCATCCCTCGCCGGCCATGCGCGCGGCGATGGCTGCCGCCGAAGTGGGCGACGATGTGTTTGGCGATGACCCCACCGTCAACCGCCTGGAAGCCCTGGCCGCCGAACGCCTGGGCAAAGCGGCGGCGTTGTTTGTGCCGAGCGGCACGATGGGCAACCTGTGCGCCATCTTGACCCACTGCCCACGCGGTGGCGAACTGATCGTCGGCATGGAGGCGCATATCCGGCACGCGGAGGCGGGCGGCGCGTCGGTGCTGGGCGGCGTGGCGATGTGGGGCATCCCCAACGCGCCCGACGGCAGCTTGCCGCTCGAACAGGTGGCGGCGGCGATTCGCCCGTGCGACCCGCACTTCCCGACGACGGCGCTGATCTGCATCGAAAACACGCAGAATCGTTGTGGGGGTCTGCCCCTCGGCCCGGCCTATATGCAGGCGCTGGGCGATCTGGCCCACGCGCATGGCCTGCCGCTCCATCTGGACGGAGCGCGCCTGTTCAACGCCGCCATCGCCTGCGGGGTGGAGGCCGCGACTCTGGCCGCGCCCGCCGATACGGTAATGGTCTGCCTCAGCAAAGGCTTGGCCGCGCCGGTCGGCTCTGTGCTGGCCGGCCCGGCCGACTTTATCGCCCGTGCCCGCTTCAAGCGCAAGCTGGTCGGCGGCGGGATGCGCCAAGCGGGGATTGTGGCGGCGGCGGGCATCCTGGCCTTAGAGCAGATGGTGGATCGGCTGGCCGAGGACCATGCCAACGCGCAACGCTTGGCGGTCGCTCTCGCCAATGTGCCCGGCCTCGCCGTAGATCCCAGCCGCGCCGCCACCAATATGGTCTACGCGGCCATCACCGCGCCCGGCTGGACGGCTGACCGCCTAACCGCCGCCTGCGCCGCGCAAGGCATCCTGTTCGCGCCCACCGACCCGCAGGTGGTGCGCCTGGTCACGCACTACGGCATCACGGCGGCAGATGTAGACGCGGCGGCGGCGGGCGTGGCGCGGGTGCTAGCGGATGGACGCACGGCTAGGGTTGCCTGACCCACTGCGCTTGCCCGGCGGTGGCCTCTTGCAGGGCGGCGGTGAAGCCGGGTGCTTGGTGGGCGGGAAGGCGGATGGTGAGGATGACCGTTTCCGCAAACGCTTCCTCGATCAGCTCACCCGCATGGGCCGTGACCAAGCGCGTTGTCCCTTCATAGGCGCTATAGGGGACGGTGACCTTCAGCACCACGCGCTCGATCTTTTCGCTGCGCGGCAGCGCCGCCAACACCGCTTTAGCTGCGTCCCCATAGGCGCGGACCAGCCCGCCAGTGCCCAGCAGCGTGCCGCCGAAGTAGCGGGTGACAACCACTGTTACATCGCCCAGGCCGCTGCCGCGCAACACGGCCAGCACCGGGCGGCCCGCCGTGCCGGGTGGCTCCCCCGCATCGCTTTGTCCCTCGGTGGTGGTGGCCCCGTGGCCGATACGGTAAGCGTAGACATGGTGGGTGGCATCTGGCAACGCCGCCCGTATGGCGGCCAGGAACGCGCGCGCCTCCTCAACCGTAGCGGTGGGACCGGCCTGCGCCAAGAAGCGCGAATTGCTTACGCGGATCTCGATGCTGGCGCGGTCGGCGGGCACGATGCGCGGTGTGGGGTCGGACATAGTAGCTCTCAGGTAGCAGGTTAGGGTCGTTTGTTTGGACTATTATAGCATAGGTTTTGCCTTTGCTGATTTCATGAGCTACATATCCCTTTAGAACAAATAAGACTAGAAATTAAAAATCGAAAAGGGTGCTTGTCAAACAACAATTTCCCGGCTACGTCGTTACCTTTTAGCAGCGAGACTACCAGGTAGAGAGCAAAGTAGGGCAACAGCATAGGAGGCAAGCAGTATGGACTCTTCTAACGAGCAAGGTGGCGCACGCGGCGCGCAGTACACAGATGATCACGGCGAATTGCACGACATAGAGCAAGGAGTAGAATCGCTGGGCACGGTGGCGGCCGGCGCAGGGGTTGCCGGTGGGGAACCGGCCCCGCCGGATGATGCTCCCACGGCTCCTCGCACGCTGGACAACGCGGAGCCACCGCCCGTTCTCTTTGCCAGCGATGCTGGCGAGCAGACAGCCATCGAGCAAGGAGTGCAGTTGACCGAGGTCGGGGCGGAGCAGACCGGAGGCAGCAGCGAGACGCACTGATCCCGAACTAGAGCGTGCGGTCAGGCGGCGGACCCTGGCGGCGCGTGGGCCGGGTGGGCGGAATATGGTGCAACAGGTCGGCTAGGACTTCCAGGCTGTAGAGGTTGTGGGCGGGCAGGAAGCTGTCAATATAGGGTAGGGCGGCGGCCATCCCGCGCGTAAGCGGCTGGTAGCCTGCCAAGCCGAGCAGCGGGTTGAGCCAGATCAGGCGGAAGGCCATGCGCTGCAAGTGGGCTAACTCACCCGCTAGCAGCGCCGGATCGCCGCGATCCCAGCCGTCGCTGATGATGCCGACCACCGCGCCTTGCCCCAACATTCGCCGCGCCCAGCCGGTATTGAAGGCGCGCAATGTTTCGCCGATGCGCGTGCCGCCCGCCCAATCCGGCACCGCTTGCCCGACTTCGGTCAGCGCGGCATCAACGGAGCGGGCACGCATCGGGCGGGTTACGCGCGTCAGCCGAGTGCTAAAGACAAAGACCTCCACCCGGCGCAGACCGTGGCTCACGGTGTACAGGAAGTGCAGCAGCAGGCGCGTGTAGGGGGCCATGGAGCCGCTGATGTCGCAGATCAGGACCAGGGGCCGCGGTTTGCTGCGCGGGCCGCGCCACGCGAGGTGAAACGGCACCCCGCCGGTCCGCAGGGCGCGGCGCAGGGTCGGGC
>JALYUO010000162.1 GCA_030853735.1 Chloroflexota bacterium | reverse complement strand
GCACGACGGTGCCGACGGTGACGCAGACAGCGACAAGCGTGCCGACGGTGACGCAGACTGCCACAAGCGTGCCCACCGTGACCCAGACGGCGACCACGGTGCCGACGGTAACACAGACGGCGACCACGGTGCCGACGGTGACACAGACCAGCACGACGGTGCCGACGGTAACACAGACCAGCACGACGGTGCCGACGGTGACACAAACCAGCACGACGGTGCCGACGGTGACACAGACGGCCACCATGGTGCCGTCGGTGACACAGACCGCTACGGGCGTGGCAAACACGGCAACCGCGACGCGAACCGGCGTGGCAAACACGGCGACCGCAACACAAACGGGTGTGACAAACACGGTGACGGCAACGCAAACGGGCGTGGCGAATACGGCGACCGTAACGCAAACGGGCGTGGCAAACACGGCGACCGCAACCAGTGTGCCGAGTGCGACAGCCACGGTTGGGCCGACCGAAACGCCTTGCCCGATCCGCTTCACGGACGTGACCGACCCGTCCACCTACTACTACACTGCGGTCTACTACCTAGCCTGCCACGGCATCGTGAGTGGCTACAGCGACGGCACCTACCGGCCGTTCAACAACACCACGCGCGCCCAAATGACCAAGATCGTGGTGTTGGCCTTCAATATCCCGCTCGTGACCCCGCCGGCAGCAGCCGACCGTACCTTCACCGATGTGCTGCCCGATAACGTCTTCTACCAGTTGATCGAGACGGCGGCGGCGCACCGCATCGTGACCGGTTACACCTGTGGCGGCGTGAACAACCAGACGGGTGCGGCGGAACCGTGCGATAGCGCGCAACGCCCGTACTTCCGCCCCAGCAACTTCGTGACACGCGGCCAGTTGGCGAAGATCGTGGTCATCGGCGCGGGCTTCCCGCTGATCAACCCGCCGCGCCCGACCTTCAGCGACGTGGGTCCGCAGAACGTGTTCTACCCGTTCATCGAAACGGCGGTCTGCCACGGCACCGTCACCGGCTACAACGACGGCACGTTCCGCCCCGACAACTTCGCCTTCCGCAGCCAGATCGCTAAGATCGTCTACCTGGCGATCATTAACCCGCCCGACAACTGTACGCGCAGGCAGCAGTCCCTAAGCCCGCGCTAATAGCCCCGGCGCAGGTCAGGCACCCCCTGGCCTGCGCCCCCGCAACCGACCAGTGAGCCCTGCTCGCTGGTCGGTTTGTATCCCTCCCCAGCGACAGCACAAGCGGCCACGACGCAACGCTTCATGGTCGCTTGTCTACCTTTTACGGAGGGGAAAGACAAACTCCGCGTGCTGGGCACGCGGAGTTTGCAATATATAGGTGGCGTGAAATGCGTTAGCGGCTGTGGCCGGCCGGCACCGGCTCTTCCTCGTGGACATCGCGGCCCAGGTTGCCCAGGTCGCTGTTGACCTCGGCCTCTAATCCCTCGTCTAGCGAATGGGTGTGGCTGCTGCGGCTATAGCCGTCGTGCGCCACCGGGGTGGGCGCGTTGCCCGCTTCCCAGTCGCTGGGAGATTCGATGATAGCCGGCGTTTTGTTCTCAGATTCCATTGGCTCATTGCTCCTTTTGTCGCCCGCGACGGGGGCAGACGTAGTGGGTTGCCGATACCACATACCTGCCTACACTGGCAGAAGGCCGCCATTGAGCCTTTCGCTATTATACCACAAGGCTGACCCCTCCAACAAGGGCGCATTTAGGGCGTGCAGGTAAATTAGCGCAGGAGCCGGGGTCCGGGCGACTGGAACTCGCCGCTACCGCTACAAAGCCCGCCTACGCGGGCTGGAGCCAGGACGGACTGTAGATCCGCAGTTTAGACGAATCTGGTCGCCGCCGCCTCCCGGTTTGGCTAGCTCCAGCCCGCGTAGGCGGGCTTTGTAGCGGTAGCGGCGAGTTCCAGTCGCCCGTGCCCATTAGATGCAATCACCCTGTTAGGGCGTGGGCGACGGTGGTGGCTCCGGTTCCATGTTGTGGACGTTGTCCGCGAAATCTTCGATGCTCCACACGCCGGGGATAATCTGGCGGTGGATCATGAATTGGGGCGCGACCTGGGGATCGGCGGGATCGCGCAAGCGGAATGCGCCGTGATAGCCGCGGTGCTCTAGCTCGGCCACCACGTCCTCAGTGTATGCCCCAAACGGGTACGAAACAAACTGCGGCTTATGGCCCAGCACCTCATTGAGATCCGACTCCGATAGGTCCAGTTGCTTTTGCAACTCCTCTAGAGTCAGAATCGCCATGTTGCGATGATCCCAGGTGTGGCCGCCGATCACATGGCCGCGCCGTTCCAAATCGCGTAGCTGGTCGGCTTTCATGTAATACCGCTTGCCGATGGTTACGGTCATGATGAAAAACACGCCACGATAGCCGTATTTTTCCAGCAGGGGCGCAGCATCGGTATATTGTTCGCCGTTATTGTCGTCGAAGGTGAACATGACGGGGTGGGGCGGCAGCGGCGTGCGCCCGGCGGCGGCATCCAGCCATTGCTGCGGCAAGACGGACTCGTAGCCCTGCGCCTTCAGCCATTGCAATTGGTCCTCGAACTTGTCGAGTGAGCAGTCATAATCACCGGCAGCCGGCACGCCAAAGTGGTGATACACCAGCACCGCGATCTGCGGCGGCGGGCCGGGCGTAGCGGTGGGCGG
>JALYUO010000159.1 GCA_030853735.1 Chloroflexota bacterium | reverse complement strand
GGTTATGACCGGGCTGCTGGCCGCCGCCACGTATGCGCTGTTGCTGCACGACTTCCGTGATCCGCGCCCGGCCTGGCTGTGGGTGGCGACATTGGCCGCGTTGGTGCTCAGTGTGGCCGGGCTGCGGCCCACGCCGCCCGATTTGCTGCCGCACGACCCCGGCGAACCCGCCGTTGAGCCGCCGGTGCTGCGCTGGGAATGGCTGCTGATCGGCGCGATCATGCTGGTCGCCATCGTGGTGCGCGTCTGGGATCTCGAACACATCCCCATGGGGCCGTATACCGACGAGGGCGACCGCGCCTATGATGCGCGCCACATCAACCAGGGCGTGCCGGTCAATGATCAGCCGTTCACCTTTTTCGGCACCGGCTGGTGGGGCGTGCCCAATCTCTACTTCTGGCTGCTGGGCCGTTCGCTGCTGCTGTTTGGCGACAACCTAACCGCCGCCCGCCTGATGCACGCCCTGGCCGGCATCGCCACGGTCTGGGTGGTCTATCGCTTGGGGCGCACCGTCTGGTCGCCGCGCGTGGGTCTGTTGGCGGCGGCCTTGCTGGCGATCTCCGATTTCGCCATCCAATTCAGCCGCACGGCGGGCGAAAGCACGACCACACTGTTCACTTGGGCGGTCTGCTTCTACTATCTCTATCGCGGATTGCAGAGCGGGCGGCTGCTGGATTTTGTCTGGAGCGGCATTGCCGGCGGGCTGACGCTCTATGGCTATGTGGCGGGCAAGCTGCTGCCGCTGTTTTTGGCCGGCATTGCGGTCTATCTGTTGCTGCGCTGGGGCCGGCGCGGTTGGTGGCGCTATGGGCCGGGTTTGCTGGCGATGGGCTTGGCCGGCTTCCTCACCTTCGCCCCCAACGCGCTCTATGTCTTGTCGCACACCGCCGCCTTTACCGAGCGGTACAACGGCGTGGCGATTTTCACCCACGCGCCACAAATGGCCGCCGAATACGGCACCGACAACTGGGTGCTGATCTTGGCCGGGCAGTTCGCGCGCACCTTTGCCGCCTTCGATGTGGGTCATGAACATGGGCCGTTCTACCCCACCGGGCTGCCGATCCTGCCGGTGGCCTGGGCGGCGCTGTGGGTGCTGGGCACCGCCTATTGGCTGTGGCGCGTGGGCGATGTGCGCTTCGCCGTCTTAGGCACCTGGGTGGTGAGCGGCTTGGCCGGCGCGGCGCTGACCAACGACACGCCGACCCTGCAACGGGTGGCCGGGATGGTGCCGACGCTGGCGCTGGTGCCGGCGATCTACCTCGACCGGCTGGCGCGCGGTGCGGTGTTGTTGCGGCGACCGCGGCCCTGGTCGCGCCCGGTGCGGCTGGGCCGGCTGGCCTACGGCGTATTGCTGGTCGTGCTGGTGGGGTCGCTGGCGCTGCAAACGCTCACCTTTTATTTCGGCCCCTATACTGCCGCCGCTCACTATTATTGGTACACGCCGGCCGGCCGCTATACAGAAAAACTGGACCCCCAGCGTGACCGCGTGTACCAGATGGATACGCCGGAGTTCTACTGGTATCTCGGCCCGGCGGTGTTTCTCGCCAACGCGGTGCAAGGCGGCGATCTGGGCAATGTGTCCGACGAGTTGCCGCTGACCGATAACGCGACGAAGAACGCCCACTTCCTGGTTTTTCCCTCAAACGCCGTGTATTTGCCGTTGCTGCATCTATTCTATCCGGGGGGACAGGAGTCGGTCACGAATACGCCGGTGCCGCCCTACGCGACGTTCTTCACCGCCTATGCTGTCGGCAGCGACACCATCGCGGCGCGGCGGCAGGTGACGGCGCGCTATGGCCCCGCCGGCGGGCCGTTGTTCGAGCGCCAAGAGACGCGCCTGGGCACGCTGGGGCCAGACGGCGATCAGCCGCCGCTGCAACTGCCGACCGCCCCCAGCTATCCCCTGACTGCCGAATGGAGCGGCGGTCTGGTCGCGCCCGCCTACGGCAACTACCGGCTGGAACTGACCGCGCCGGCGGGGGCCACGCTGGAACTCGATGGGCGGGATCTCTTGACCGTGCCCGCCGGCAGCACCACGGCGCTGGAAAGCCACATCGCGCTGGCGAAAGGGGTGCATCAGGTGCGGCTGGCGGGCACCCTCGCCGCGCCGGACGGCACCGTGGCGCTGCGCTGGGGCACGGATAGCAGCTCGCTCACGTCGGTGGCGCGGCCTTTCCTGTGGAATGGGCCGGCCGGCGGCTGGTTGGGCACGGCCTACCCGCTCGGCAACCCAGGATTTCTTACCACGCCGACCCCGCCCGACTTCAGCGCCGCCGGGGTGGTGCGGCGCGACAGCGTGCTGGCTTGGCGCGGCGTGAACAGCGGACTGCTGGGCCAGGGGGATGCCCGTTGGACCGCCCTGCTCCAGGCTCCCCAGAGTGGCAGCTATAGTTTCAGCACCGAGGGGGATTCGCGCGCCACTCTCTGGGTGGATGGGCAGTTGGTGGGCGGGCGCGATGTGCCCAGCGTGCCGCCTTTGCCCGCTGCCGTGACGCTGACCGCCGGCCCGCATCAATTGGAGGTGCGGCTCGAAGTCATCCATGCGAACGCACTGTTTGAGTTCTACTGGCAGCCGCCCGGCGGCCAACGGGCCATTCTCTTGCCGACTGCCCTGGCGGTGGCCGCCGGCGGCGCTTGGCCGGCGGCGGAACACCCCACCGCGCCGGCCGTGGACCCGGCCCTGATCGGGGCGCTTGCACCCTCGCTGGGCGTGCAAGTGCAGGCCACGATCTCCGGCGGCCCCGACTGGCTGGACGCCGGCGCGCTGGCGGTCTTCCCAGATGGGCGCGTGGCGGTGGCCGATGTCGGGCATCATCGCGTGCGTGTCTATAACGCGGCGGGCCAGGCTGCCGGTAGCTTGGAGGCCACCGCCGACCGCCCGTTTACCCGCATCAGCGATCTGGCCGTGGCGAGTGACGGCACGCTGGCGGTGCTGGATAGCGCCATGGGCACCATCGATCTGTTCGACTCCAGCCTCCAGCCACAGGCCCAGCTGACGCGGGCGCAGACGGGCTTGGCCGAGTGCAACGGCCTCACCTGGGGGCCGGACGGCAAGCTGTATGTGGCCGACACGTCGCGCAGCCAGGTGGTGCGCCTGAGCCGGGCGGGTGCGCCGGAACAGGGCTACAACGCCGCCGTGCCGGGCCACGCCCCGTTGGAGCAGCCGCTTGATGTGGCGGTCACGCCCGACGGCACGATCTACGCGGTGGACCTACGTGGACGCATCGTGCGCTTTAACGCCGGTGGGCAGATTGACCGCGAGTGGCCGGTGCCGGTCAGCGCGATGGCGGGCAGTAGCCGCCTCGCTTTGTGGGGCACCACACTGGCCGTGACCACACCCGACGGCAACGACCTGAACGTGCTTGACCTGCCGACGAATCAGGTACGTGCGGTCCGCCTGCCCGGTGGCGCAAGCCTGGGCCTGCACCTGCCCTTTGGCCTCGCTACCGACTCCGCCGGCCGGCTCTACGTCATGGACAGCGGCAACGCACGAGTGCTGGTGCTGCGCTAGGCGGCTCAAGCCTAGCGCAGTTGCAGCTCTACGCGAAGATTACTTCAACCGTAGCTGCACTAATCTTAGTTCGCCCTGTAGTCCTTTAAGCGGGCGGTAGTAGCTAACGTAGAGGATCTTTCCGCCTTCTTGTGCCAATTCGGGGTGTTCGCGACCGGCGTAATCCCATTGGCCCTGCGCCGCAGGCTCCCCAGCGAACGCCACTACAGGTGTACTCCACGGCCCTTCCGGTTGGGGCGCGGTGCGTAGTAGTACCTTGCTCGATACGATACCGCTGTACACTGCCAGATACTGGCCCAGGTAGCTATTCCACGCCACGCTCACGCCGCTGGTTGGCCCGCGCAACACAGGAGTGGCCTGGGTAGCGTCCATTACCCACGCGCTCCCGTTCCAGAAGCGGTACGCGCCCCGCTCCCCGGCCTGGGCGCGTGCTACGCGCCCAACTTTACACGCTGAGTCTAATTGCCCTGCCGGCGCGCAAGCGTATAGATATAGCTGATCCCCTTTGACCACGGCCCCATCGGTGAAAAGCGGCTCTGGTTTCGCGAACAACACGCCGGGATCACGCTGGGCAACGGTGCTGCCGGGCGCTATCCGCGCCAGCCCCACTGCCAACGCCTCAAAGTTAAACGCGCCGGGATGGATCGCCAACTTCTGGTAGAAGACCAGCGCCGACCGGTCCGCCAGGGCCACGACCTCGGCGGGCCACAGGGCCAAGCGGTCGTCGCCCCGATTGCCGTGTGCTTGGTTATAGCGCGTCTCCTCCTCGGTGTAGGGTAAAAGAGGCACCGGGGCACCAGCCGCATCAAGGGTGGCGGTAATGGCGGTGGGGTCGTCCAGCGGGGCCAGCGCCGCCGAGTTGGCGATCCCGCCGGCTCCCTGCTCATTAGGCTTTGTAAAGATGGTGTCACCGAAGGTCCACAGCATCTGCCCGCCCAGCACGCCGGAAGATCCGCCGTCACGACCGCGCACCGTCGGCGGATTGGGTAAGCTACCAAGCTCGCGTACTTCGTCCGTCACGACGGTCCTGACCTGTACGGTGGCCGTGTCGGTCGGGTGCGGCGTGGGTGGGAGCCGTGTGACGGGAGGTTCGGCTGTAGCTAGGGGCGGCGTGCCGGTTGGTGCGTCCGGCGATTCGATGGTACAGCCCAGCACCACCATGAGCAGACACCCACAGAATAGGTAAGCGCACAGCCTCCGGGCGTGCCAACGGTTGAACATGGCAGTATCCATTTGTGGACCCTCCTTCTGTCGCAGGGCAGCACGTTGCCCGCCCCTGTCTATAACGCTAACAAGCACGAAAGTTGCACACGTCCCGTAGGCGGTTCCCACTCCCCCCTACGATACGCAAACCCGAAGTGTGTGGCCTGCCCCCGCCACCGCAACTGGCGGTAGCCGCGCTGCTTGCTGCGCCAGACGTGTTCGTGCGTGTGCCTTGGCTAACCGTAGCGCGCTGCCCAACGGGTACGGCGCAGCAAGCAGCGCGGCTACAGTACCATCGTTCTGCGGTGTCCCGCGCCGGCCTGACCAGACAGCAACGTTACCGCCCCCGCCCTGTTTGACCCGCCGCCCAACTTTGCGGTACAATGGATCTTGCGGCTTCTGATGGGCCGTCCTATCCTAATGCCACCCTTGTAGGTGTCAGGCAGCAGGTGTCAGGCAGCAGGAGAAGACGATCTGCTTGCCGACCGTGAATCGCTGAACCTAACATCTGACATCTGACACCTGACACTTGATACCTGATACCTAGGAGCGCCCGCAGTGCAGAGCAAACTCAGCCTGATTTGTGACCGCGTGATTGAAGCCGGGTGGTTAGCCGCCGCCGTCTTTACGCCGCTCTATTTCAACGTCTATAGCAGCCGCGTCTTCGAGCCGGATAAGATCAGCCTGCTGCGGAACATCGTGCTGATGATGACGCTGGCCTGGTTCATCAAACTGATCGAGGGGGCACTGGCTGCCAAAGGTGGGACCGGCACGGCCCTGGAAGCGGCGGCCCCCGGCTGGCTGCCCCGCTTGTTCCGTGTGCCGTTGATGATCCCGCTGATCCTCTACGCCGCTGTATATCTGTTCAGCACCGTCACGTCGGTGGTGCCGCTGACGGCCTTTTTCGGCTCCTATCAACGCTTCCAGGGGCTGATCAGCCAGTATACCTATATCATGTTGGCGCTGATGATCCTGGCGAACCTGCGTTCGCGGGCGCAACTGAACCGCCTGATCACGTTTGCTATTGCTACCAGCGTGCCGGTGGCCGCCTACGGCCTGTTGCAGCGCGCGGGGCTGGACCCCTTACCGTGGGCCGGTGATGTCGAGTCGCGCGTCGCCTCGTCGCTGGGCAACGCGATTTTCGTGGGTGCCTACCTGATCATGATCGTGCCGCTCACACTGCAACGGCTGGTCGCGGTCCTTGCGGCGTGGCGCGGCAGCGACGAGGCGGCCCCGGCGCGGGAACGGCGCGAAGATCCCTGGCCGTTGCTCGTGATCGGCGGCGGGGCGGTCTTTCTGCTGCTGCTGATCCAGTATGCGGGCATGGTCAGCGGCAACTTCGTAGACGGGTTTGTGCAGCAAGACTACCAGCCCATCGGCGAGTTTTTCGCTTGGGCGGTGGTATTGCTGGCGGCGGGCGGATTTGTCTGGCTGGCGGCACGCATGGCCCCGACCCTCGGCCTCGCACCGATCCGCACGGCTGACGGCAGCGACCCGAACACCCCTCCGCCGGTGTTGCTGGCGCTGCTGCCGCTCGTGCAGGTGGCGGTGATCTGGATCGGGATCAAAGTGATCGGCGCGACCCAGGTACCCGACTTCCGGCTCTGGATCATCTATCCCGCCGCCATATTTATCTTCTACATCCTGACTTTTCTTTACACCCTGACCGCCCGACCGAGCCGTGCCGCGCTGTCGCTGCAACTGGTGGGTCTGCCCATTTTGCTGCTCATGCAGATCGTGGTAGTCTTCCTGACGCAAAGCCGTGGCCCCGAACTGGGCCTACTGACCGGGCTGGGCGTGTTCGCCTTCGCCTATCTGTGGCGGCGGCGGCTGTATCGTGCTTTCGCCGTCGCCACCGTGGTGGCCGTGCTCTTCGTTGGCTTCCTGGTGGTGTTCAACCTGCCCAACTCGCCGATTGCCGCTTGGCGCACGCTGCCTTATGTGGGCCGGCTGGGCCTGATCAGCCAGTTGGACGAAGGCACCGGCAAGGTCCGCACCCTGATCTGGGGCGGCGCGACCAACCTGATCAAGTCCGACCCGGTGCGGATGATCATCGGCTGGGGACCGGAGGCGATGTATGTGGCCTATAACCGCTTCTACCCGCCCGAATTGGCCCACTGGGAACTCCGCAATGCCACGCCCGACCGCAGCCACGACGTATTTTTCGACCAAGCGGTGACGATGGGCTTGCTGGGTCTGGCCGCGTACCTGATCCTGATCGGATCGTTTGTGTGGATCGCCGTGCGTGCGATCCGCCGCGCCGGCCGGCTGCCCGACCAGTTGCTGCTGATCGGCTTCTTAGCGATGGTGCTGGCCCATGTCGTGGAAGCGGCGGTCGGCATCGAGATCGCGGCCACCTATACCTATGTCTATATCGCTTTCGCTGGGGTGGTCGTGCTGGGCTATGTGCTCAACCCGGCGGCGGCCCCGGTTCTTGCGCCGGCGGCTGTGGGGGCTGACGATCTGAGCGAGGCTGCGTTAGCCGACTCGGTCGTAGCGGCCAACGGTAATGGGCACGCCGAGGCGGTGCCTGCCGCAACGAATCGGGCGGTAGCCGATGGTGCCACGCGCACCGCCACGTTGCCGACGACCAAAGGGCAAGCCGCCGGCAACGGGAACGGCAACGGATCAGCGCGCCGCCCCGTGCCGGCGACGGGCCGCAGCATTCCGCCCCCGCGCGGCAACGGCGGTCCGGTGCGCCCCGATG
>JALYUO010000135.1 GCA_030853735.1 Chloroflexota bacterium | reverse complement strand
GGCGTGGACCATGCCGCGCAACGCGCCCCAGACCACAATATCACCGCCGGCCACGATCTCGGCCCCCGCGTTCACATCGCCCAGGATACACACATCGCCATCGTGCAAAATCTGCATCCCCGACCGCAGCGTGCGCCGCACAAACAGCGCGCCCGGCACGCCCGCCGCCCAGGCGGGGTCCGCCGCCGGGCTATCATCATCCCCCGCTAGCGCGCCGAAATCCGGCTCGCCGGCGAACAGGGGCAATTGGCTGACGAGTTCAGCCGGCGGATTGCGCTGGTCTGGTGAGGCACGTTCGCCAAGGGCAGCGGTAAGGGGGTCGGCTAACTCCTCGCGCCCTTTAGGAGCGGGGGGCAGAGGGAGATCGGGCGGGGGGTCGGAGCGGCCAAAGGCGGGAGCGCGGTTTCGCACGCCGTTGACGGCGGCCACAGCGCGCGTTTGCGTCGAAGTGGAGACCACCACGGCCAGCGTCATGTCCAACTGGCCCAGCAAGCGGCGCAGCGCGCCAAACTCCGGCTCGTCTATGATGCGCGCGCCCAGGTTGACGGTCACCGTCGCGCCCTGGAAGAAAGCGCGGCGCGCTGTCAGGCGGCTGTCCAGATCGGCCAACAGGTCGGGCCAGGCGGCGCTGTCGTCCAGCAAGACCAGCAGCCCGTCGCGCACGCCTTTAATGATCACATGATCGGCATCCACAGCACGGCTCATTTCGGGTCCGGCTCATTGAGGTGGAAATAGGCTTTGAAAATATCGCGCGCCACCGGCACGGCGAAGGTCGAACCTTCCAGGCTATCATCGCCGGCCTCGATCAGCACGGTGACGGCGATCTCCGGCTGCTCATAGGGCGCGAAAGCGGTGAACCAGGCATTAGCGCGTTTGTGGCCGGCGGCATCAATGGCTTCGCCAATTTCGGCGGTGCCGGTTTTGCCGGCGACATGGACCCCTTGCAGGTTGGTGCGGTGGGCCGTGCCTAAGTGGACATCGTCCACCGCCATCCGCATTCCTTCGCGCACCACCGCGAGGTTCTGCGGCGCAACGCTGCCGCTGGGATTATTAGCATCCGTGAGTTGGCGAATCACTTTGCTGTGGAAATCCTGCACGACCGTGCCGCCGTCGCTGTCAAGAATCTGGTAGACGATTTGCGGCTGGTAGAGCGTGCCGCCGTTGGCAATCGCGGCGGTCACATTGTTCAGTTGCAACGGCGTGACCAGATCGTAGCTTTGGCCGATGGCCGACACCAGCGTGTCACCGAGCGACCACTGATTGCCGGGAGCCTGCTGCGCCCACCACGCCGCATCGGGAGCCACCCCTTTGACCTCACCCGGCAATTCGATGCCCGTGGGCGCACCCAGACCGAACAGCGTCATGTATTTATGCAGATTATCAATGCCCATTCCCTGGAAGAAGTATTGCTTGGGGTCGCGGGGCACATAGAAACGCGTGAGCTGATCGCGCACATCTTTCTGACTGGGGCCGGCTAATTGGTAGAAAAAGACATCACAGGATTGCTGGAGGGCTTGCAACACATTCAGCGTGCCGTGTCCGTCGGCTTTCCAGCACTTGTAAGCATTGCGGGTGGCTTCGTCCCAGGTGGTAGGTACATCAATACGACCGGAGTCGTTGTACGTGCTACTCGGCGTGATCGTGCCCTCTTGCAACCCGGCGGCGGCGGTGATCATCTTAAAGGTGGAGCCGGGCGGGTAGGAGCCGTTGACCGCACGGGGGAACATGGGATTGTTGGGGTCGTTGTTGAGCCGGTCGAAATCCTCTTGCGAGATGCCGGAGGCGAACAGGTTGTTGTCGTAGGACGGCAGGCTGACCAGGGCCAGCACTTCGCCGGTCTGTACCTTTTGCACCACGGCCACCCCGCCGCCGAAGGTGCTGTGGCTTTTGCCGTGGGCGGCGTTGATGCCGTCTTGCAGCAGGTGGGTGACGGTTATTTGCAGCCCGGTGTCAATGGTCAGGGCCACGTTTTGGCCGGCCAACGGCGGCTGATTGGCGATTTCGCGCACCTCGCGCTGGTTGACATTGACCTCGATCTCGCGCACGCCTTTGCGCCCACGCAAGACATCTTCCATGCTCGCTTCGATGCCCAGCAGGCCCACTTTATCGTCTTTGGCGTAAGGCGGCACTTCGCCGCTGCCGTCCGCCGGCAAGGATGCCTTGTATTCGTCGGGCGGGATGGGGCCGACATAGCCGAGGAGATGGCTCAGGTAGGAGCCGGCGGCATACTGGCGCAACGGCTCCGGCAGCACGCTGACCCCCGGCAGGTGCAGGTGTTCCTCTTCCACGCGCTGCATCGTCTCGAAGGGAATATTGCGCTTGACCGTCACCGGATTATAGGGCCGGTCGCGGCGGGTGATAAAGTTGAATTGCACCTCGTTCATCACCTGCACACCGGGCCAGGCCGCGCCATGCGCCGTGATTTGGGCCACCAACTCCGGGCTGAGGTCGCGCCGCAGCAAGGAGGGCGTTTGCGGAGATGTGCGGTTTGCCGCAGTAAGTTGCGCCGTCAGATCGGCCTCGCTCATGGCGACCAACGGGGCCAGCTCATGGATGACACGGGCGGGAGTCTGATCATCACCCTTAACAAATAGCTTGTCCGGTTCCAGCGTCCAGACCGGCAACGTGTGCAATAAGCCCGCCAGCGCCTCGAACACGGCGGCCTGGGCTACCTCGCCTTCGGGCATATCGGCCTCGGTCACAGCGACCGAAAACGAGGGCTGATTGCTGACCAACTGCCGCCCGCTGCGGTCATAGACCACGCCGCGCGGCGCGTTCACCGTCAACTGGCGGATACGGTTGCTTTCGGCTTCGACTTGATAGATATGGCCTTCCAGGATCTGCATCTTGAACAGCCCGCCCACCAGGATCAGGAAGGACAGGCCGATAGCGCAGCAGAACAGGATAAAGGTAGAGCGTTTCATGTTATTGCCATTCTTGGGGTAGGCGCGGCCGGCAGCGTTCGACAAGCCAGAGAACCGCGCTGTAGAGCAGCGGCATCAGGGCCGCGTTGAATAGGGCGGTCGGCAGCACCGTGCCGAGCAAGGCTCCACCCCAGGCGAAATGCTGGCCCTGCACGGTGCGGAGGCCCAACAGCAGCAGATAGTAGAGCAGCGTGCCGCCAAAGGCCAGCGCCAACGGCATCACCAAATGCGCCCGGAAGGGGTTGCGGGTGCCGAGAGCGGCGGCCAGGGCGACCAGCACCAAGCACAGCGCATTGCTACCCAACGGCATCCCCGTCAGTAGATCGAGCAACAGCCCGCCAAAAAAACCCCACAGCACGCCGTCTTGCAGGCTGCCGGCCAGCGTCACCGCGATCACCAGCAGCACTAACAGATCGGGCCGCACGCTCACATGGAGCAGGCTGGGCAGCAACACCGGCAAGACGGCGGTCTGCAACAACCCGATCAGCGCGGCCAACACAAAGCCGATCAAGGTCAGCATCTCAGGGCTTCTTTTTGGCGGGCGGGGTGCGCGTCGCGGTCGGCGGCGCGGTCGGCGTAACCCGTGGCGTGGGCGTAAAGGTCGGCAAGGGGGTGCGCGTCGGCGGCGGGCTGGCCGTCGGCGGCACCGGGTAGAGTGGTGCCGCGATGCCCGGTGTAGGGGTGCCTGCACCCGGCACCGGCGGCGCAGCCGGGCGCGGCGCATCGCCCGCTCCGCCTGCACTCAAGATGACCAGCGCCTGGCTGATGGTGTCCGAGTTGGCAAACGGCGCGGCCACGGCTTGCTGTTCTTGGTCAATGTCCTTCTGGTGCATCTCATAGACTTGGCCCAGCAGCAAGCCTTTGGGTAAGGTGCCCCCCAGGCCCGACGTTTTGATATAGTCGCCGCGCGCCACATCGGCCCCTTGTGGGATATGTACCACCAGCAAACTGCCGCCGTGTTGATTCTGCCCCTGCACATTGGCTTGCACGCTGGTGCGCTCCACCATGATCGGGATCGTGCTGTCCACATCGTCAATCAGCAGCACGGTGGCGGTGCGTGCGGTGACTTTGCTGACCCGGCCCAACAGGTAGCCGCCAGGGCTGGTGACGGCCATATCCACCTGCACACCGTCGTTGCTGCCGTGGTCCAGCAAGAAGATGCGCGCCAAGCCAGTGGGGTCGCGCCCGATCACATTGACCGGTAGGCTATGCAATTCGGGATGCTCCTGCTGGAAGCCGAGCATGGTCAGCAAGGTCTGCTTTTCGGCTTCAATGCCGCCCAAGCGGGAGTTTTCGGTCTCCAGTGCGGCGATGCGCTCTTTGAGCGCCTGAATCTCGGCGGTTTGTGTGTGGGCCGTGTTCGCGGTTTCGATCCAACTGTTGACGTTGTACGTCGCGCCACTGACGGCTTGCTGGATCGGGGCGACGGCCAGTTCCAGCCCGCCGCGCACCACGCCGAGAGCCGCAGTCTGGCTCAGGGCGAGCAAGGCCAGCGCCCCCAGCAAGCAGGTCGCCACAACCGTCAGTGTGCGGCTGGGAGAGCGCGTCGGTTCGAGTGGGCGGTCACGGCCCTTCATAGGCATCAACTCAGGTGTCAGGTAGCAGGGGTCAGGGGTCAGGTAGCAGGGGTCAGGTATTAGGTATTAGCTAGTACGTAGTAGTTATTGCAGCGTCGGTATCAGGTAATCAGGCATTCGTCGCCTGACCCCTGCTACCTGACCCCTGACCCCTGCTACCTACATAATGACGCGGCGCGTGGACGCGGAACCGGCCAATACGCGCGAGTATTGCTCCAACGATTCGACGATGCGCCCGGTGCCGCGCACCACACAGGTCAACGGATCGTCCGCCACCCGCACCGGCATCCGGGTTTCCAGGGTCAAGCGATGATCCAGCCCGGCCAGCAGCGCCCCGCCGCCGGCCAGCGTGATCCCGTTGAGCATAATATCGGCCACTAACTCCGGCGGCGTTTCTTCGAGCGCAATTTTGACCAGTTCCACGATCAGGTTGACCGGCCCGGCGATGGCTTCACGCAGTTCGACGCTCGACACTTCGACCGCTTTGGGCAGGCCGGTCACGAGGTCACGCCCGCGCAGAGTGACTTGCTTTTCTTCGTGCAGGGGATAGGCCGACCCGGCGGCGATTTTGGCTGCTTCGGCCATACGTTCACCGATCAGCAGGTTGTGTTCGCGGCGGGCATACTGGATCACCGCTTCGTCAATTTCGTCGCCCGCCGTGCGGATGCTGTGGTTGATGACGATGCCGCCGAGGCTGATCACAGCCACTTCGGTGGTGCCGCCGCCGATGTCTACGATCATGCTACCAATCGGCTCTTGCACCGGCAGGCCCGCGCCAATCGCGGCGGCCATTGGCTCCTCGACGGGGTAGGCTTCGCGTGCGCCGGCTTGGATCGCTGCGTCGTGGGCGGCGCGCTTTTCCACTTCGGTCACGCCCGACGGAATACCGACTACGATGCGTGGGCGCGGGGTCAGTAGGCGCTGCGAATGCACTTTTTCGATGAAGTAGGTGAGCATGACGAGCACCATATCGAAGTCCGCGATCACGCCGTCTTTGAGCGGGCGGATGGCGATGATATTGCCCGGCGTTTTGCCGACCATGGCTTTGGCTTCCGCGCCGACGGCGCGCTTTTCGCGGGTCTTTTTGTCAATGGCGACCACGGACGGCTCCGAGATCACGACTCCTTTGCCTTTGACATATACCAGGGTGTTGGCTGTGCCCAGATCGATCCCGATGTCCCGGCTGAACAATCCGAAGAGTGCGTTCAGTGGTCCTACCATTTAAGAAATGCCTGGTCCTCTCCGCCCAACAGGGGCGTGTTTATCTCACTAGCGGGCGACGCACAAAAGGCCATGACGGGATAGCGCAACCGCGCACGTTGCCCGCTTGATTATACGTGTACCGTCAAACCCCTGTCAAGGCGCGGGCCGCGGCCCACCGGGATAAAAAGCGGGTACATTCCCCCCTTGCCGGGTGGCCGGTTGTGGCCGGCGGCGCGGCTTGTTGCGGGCCGCTGACCGCACCCCCCAACCCCCTCTCCCTTTAGGAGAGGGGGGAGTGCGACCGGCAGGCCACACGGCTTGTTGCGTGCCGCCGTCCCCTGTTAGGCAGGGCTTATGCGTTCTCGCGTCTGCGGGCTTAGGGCGCGGAATGATTGGGATGGTGGGAGCGGCCTCCTGGCCGCGATAGGCTGTCCTTACCGCGCAGGTCGGGG